>NZ_JADWMP020000013.1:0-137130 GCF_015767295.1 Shewanella sp. DW31 | reverse complement strand
TTGTGCTGCGAAGAAACTAGCTGAACTCTCATTAATTCATGGTTGTTGGGGTTATGAATTATGAGGGGATCCTACAGGGCTCGACGACGGCATCCATGCCGTCAACGGTCACTTACATGCCAATGCTTAATCCCGCCAACCCATCCAGTAATCTGAATGCCTTCCTACAAACATACACTTTGCAAATTTAACAATGGGTGGCTCATTAGATTTTCTTTTTTTGTTTATCAAACTTCGTTTGATTGTTTTTTTTAAAAGTCAAAGTCGTGGGTCTTCAACCCACACCCGACCAAGAGGGGATCAACAGCAACCCCCCTCTTGGATCTCCCTTGCCGCCCCTAGCGAAGTTACATGTATTAGAGACTGATCTCATACTCCAATGAAAATTGCCTAACAGCTCAGATAAAACCATATTCCCCAGAGCCTGCACCATCATCCACGCTGTCGCCACGGCATTTTTATCTACGTATTTCGATAACTTCGCAGGGGAAAGTGAACTCCTGCTGCCACTGTGCTAGTTTCGAATATAATAGTTATGGCAGTACAGCATTTCTATTTCTGATAATTGAAGTTGGTGTGGTACTTTTAGTTATACAACGAAGTGAAATGGTATGGTCAGCAAATGTTAACAGGAGTTATGAAATGGATTTATCAAAGGCATTTGAAATTTTTAAAAATGATTTATTTTCCATTAACATTCAAGAGGCGCAGACCAGGAAAATTTCAAATTCACTTATTGAAGAAAATATAAAAAACGTCCAAAAAATTAAAGAAGAATCAGATATCAAGTTTTATGGGCAATCACATACAATGTGGTTCCATCGCGCTGACTGTAATGAAATAGTACATTACGGAACAAAAGATATATCAACGGAAGAGATTACTAATCTGCTTATTAAAGATAAAAATCGCCAGTTTCAATGGCAACTTGCAGAGGCATATGAAGCGTATGAGGACTTTATTGAAAGAGTTTATGCATATGTTGGCGCGTCCAACAATGCTTACTGGAAAAGTGACCAAAAAGTATTGCTAAATAATAATGACAATATTGATACATGCCTATCCATCATAAAGGATGAAAAAAATCGTAGATCATTTTCACAAAAATGCATGTTAAATCAACTAAGGCATAATTTTACTGAGATTACAAAACTTGAATCAACTAATGTTCTTAAATGTAATCTGAAATTTTACTTATCATTAATAGAGCAGTTGCGTCATCAGATCATTCATACTAGAGGGGTTATTACTAGGGAAGATATTTTTATTAAAAAAGTATTCGAAGGCCTAGGTATTGCTGATAAAGATGATTTAATTCTACTTATAAATATTATTTTAGATAAAAATAAGAGTGGTGTACTACACATTAATCTATTAGAACGCCAGAATACTCATTCAGTGGGATATAAAAATATTGCTAAACATCTTAGAGAGTTGCTTTTAACCCACGCACATCTTATATACGAAGTAATTAGGAAATCAGAAATAAATCCGGCCACCCAAGTTAAAGCAACATAATATACTTAGGCCTGCCTTTAAGTAACGAAAAAATCACTTAGTAACAAAAAGACTGACAAGGTAGGGTTCAAATGGGTAATGATGGGCTAAATAGTGCTATTCAACTGAAAAATGGTGATTTTTAGCAAGAGTCATCCAACCATTATCTGGTTGACCGTTTTGAAAGGTAAAGCCGATGAGTCAGCCTGCCTTGAGGTGCAGGCAGCAAGACGCAAAATGCCGTCGTCGCTTTTCTAGGTGTACGCAGTAATCGGTCAGTTCTTGCAATGTTCCCACAGGGCCATGAAACAACTTGCCAAACTCTGTGGTGAGCTTGAGCCAGTTGTCTTGCTAGATATTCAACCTTGTGAGTAACTTAGGAAGCAAAGATAGGACATGCATAACTCTCTTGGGATTGCGGCCAACACCACGGCGACAGAAGTTCACTATCCCCTCGGAGTTGCCGCAGGGCATTTGCGTTCGTTGTGTGATCGAGGCATGGTCGTTCTCGTGCATCAGACCCATAGGGAAATGTCAGAATGATGTATGGAACATCATTGACCATGCACTTCACGACATTCAGGCATCCTGCCTATCAGATGCTGAGATAGTGTCAGTCGAATCAGGGACGAGCGTCTGACGCGATAGCATAAGAGCGCTAATTGCCCAAGGGGTTTTCAACTCCGTTGGGGGCGTCATGGCTGATTGTTTATAAATAGGAAGGAGGATAGGACGAGCAGTCCTCCTTGGTCGACTCTTTATTAAAAATCAGAGGGTGAAGCCCCACGACGTTGATTTTGACTTTGATTTAAAAAATAAAAACTCGGAGGTGCTTATTAGTAATATAAAAAAGGTGTGACACTTAGCGTGTCACACCTAGATAATTAATTCTTAAATTATAAATATCAACAACAAATAATTAGAAGCGATATTCAACACCGATACTGGCTTGATTAAAGTCTGTATCTGTTTTTCCGCCATTGGCGACGCTATCGACATTAATATCTGCATCATACCAAGTGTACTCAGCATTAATTAAAAATCGATCTGTGACTTTAAATGCCACACCGGCGCCGGCGAATACACCTTCGCCATCGTCATTGCCAGAAAAACCGACGACGTCATAATCTGTCGAATACCATAACTGACCACCTTTAGCATATAGCTCTACTCGGTCTGCAATGGGAAGCATGACTTTAAGGGCTGCCGTATAACCATCGGTTTCGGCATTGGCTAAACCATTACCATAATCACCAAAGTTAATGTAACTACCTTCAAGAGCAAGGTATTTATTAAACTTATAACCAACAAGGCCCTGCATTACATCACTATTATCATCAAAATCATCATCGCCATCGACTTTTAAATAACCGTAGTTAGCGCCGACATAGATTCCGTTTTCTGCGGCATCGCTGTTGCTCATGTTATCAGCATGAGAATATGCACTAAAAGAGGCTAAAGAAATAATGGCAGCTAAAGTAAGAATGGGATTTTTCATAAAGTACTCCTAGTTAATTATTTAAATACACTAAGGACATTACAAAAATAATGCCAACCTCGCAAAACCACACTCAGATCAATACATAATGAAAATAATAACCTTACTTATCAATGCCATAGATTTATTTTAATATTTTAAATTCAAGTTAACTATTTTTATAAAACACATGAAACTTTTTTCATACTTACACTAAAGCCGTGCTAATTCTGTCTTAATGTATTTATTGCCTGTGAAATTGTAACTATTTCATAGGCAATAAAATAAACATACAACTTTATTACATTCAATTAATTCTATTATCATTTCTATTGTGCGACTTCTTTATTAAAGCAAGTTTATTAAAGCAAGCTTTAACAGGAATACTGTGCCGCAGAGTTATGGATGACGAACTGATTGTTAAACATGGACGTTATTTGGCAAGGAATATCCAAAAGGGGAACTGGTACTTTCCCCTTTGGTCAACTCTTGATGAAAAATCAAGAGTGAAGCCTACAACTTTAATTTGGCTTTAAATAAAAACAGACTGAAAGAGAAGCGAGATTTAACAAGTCACACTGACATTATGAGCAGACCTTCTGTTATCAAACTTCAACAGAAGGTCAAATCTTCACACAAACAAACAGCGCATTACCTGATGCTAAATCCCACGGGACAATTCTTTCATAATCGTGTTCGAAAACATGCACTTCAAAATAGGGCGCTAACAATTCCTGCAGCTCAGTGAAGCTGGTAGCGACCATAGCATGTTGATCTTGCCATTGCTCAATACTGTGGACTTCTTGTAAGCCCACTTCTTGCAAACCTGCGGCGTGTAACCCAGCTTCCAGCGAGCCTAAGCCTTTCATATCAGAGACAGGTAAAGGCGAGACCTCAGCAAACGGCTGACTGCTTTTGGCAATACTCAACTTTAATGACTGTTTTTCACCTTGCCCACTGTAATGCCAGCCAGATTCGAAGGCGAAATGGCTACCATCAAACTCGGCAAAATGCTTAACCGAACTTGTGTTATCGATTCTGTGCTTATCGACAGTATTAAAACAAAACAGCCCACCATCATTAAGTGCGCTATGCACACTGGCGATACAGCTTTTAAGGCGTTCGATGCAAGCACTGTAATGGATGGAGTATAAAAAACAGGTAATCAAATCGACGCGCTCTTCTAAATAAAAAGCCGTCATATCTTGGAGGTTAAACTGAGCTTCAGGGCAACGACGCATGGCCATGTCTAGCATAGGCTGATTGATATCTAGGCCACTGCACTGATAACCAAGGTCGATAAAATGCCGCACATGCGGACCGGTGCCACAGGCTAAATCAAGATGTTGCTTACCATTATTACCGAGGAACTGATGCAGACGATGGATACTCGCGCTCTGTTGATGGTAGTTGATATCGGAACACATTAAATCGTAATAACCGGATAAATCGGTATAGAGCGCGTTGGAAGACATAGTAGCGAATAGGTAACAAGGGCAATTTTAGGTGGCGCATGATATATCAGTTAGCCGATATCAGAAACAACGAATTATCCATCGAGTCTTAGCACGTGTTATCACTCTAATCGTGCAACGATATCAATCCACCTAACCATTTACTTTGGGGCGCGAAAGCTCAGCTCTTCATAGGAACTTAAATATTCGAGTTGTGGTTTGGCAAAATAATACCCCTGAAAATACTCAATCCCTATTCCAGCGAGATAATTAAGTTCGGCTTCAGTCTCAATGCCTTCGGCCAAAACTCTTGTATTAAGCTCTAAACAAATACGCAGTATTTCATCCACTGCTAACTGCTTTTCTCTATCGAGATCGATATCACGGATCAAGGTCATATCAAGTTTTAATACTTGAGGGCGCAGGGCTTCGAGCCAGCTTAAATCAGCAAAACCACTGCCAAAATCATCGATTGCCGTGATAAAACCACGCTTAGCATAGCTCTCGAAGATACGGACTAATTTTGCCCGATCAACAATTTGCTCGCCCTCAGTCACTTCGAACATGATTTTGTGAATATCAAACCCATACATGTCGGCGGCTTCAATCGTCGCGCGGATACAGGTCTCAGGGTTATATACGGCATTAGGTAAAAAGTTGATACTGAGCATCTTATCGAGTCCCAGCTTTGAAGCGGTTTCTATCGCTTTAACACGGCAAGCCTGATCAAAATAGTATTTATTATTTTCATTAATCCGCTCAAACACCCACGCAGCCCCTTCACCATCAGGGCCTCTGACCAAGGCTTCATAACCGCTAATCTCACGACTAGGCCAATGGATAATAGGTTGAAATGCCATTCGAATTTCAAATCCTAATGACTTACCACTTAAGCAATCCATGCAAGTTTGTTGCTTTATTCGAGCGGGGAAATCCATAAACGGCCTCCTAAACATTAACCTTACTAGTGTGAGGATAAATACTTAAATTTGCCAGTTTTTACTGTTCATCATCCTAATAAAATCCATCACATATAGAGTGAAGAATGCTATTTCCAAAAATATAAAATGATTGTAAACGGCATAAAAAATAAAATGGATGAATTCTAATAGGAGCTTCATCCATCACCATATGCCTCTGACTGATTTACTTCAGTTTATAAATCACTTCAACTCTATCTTCTATGCTCACTTGGCCGTACTGATAGCTCTCGGCGGCGCCCATGGCATCGGCTTTAGCGCTCATGCGTAACATGACAGGTTGCACAGGGCGTTGATCGTAATAACGGATCTGCCAGATCTTACCTAGATTTTCACCAAAGCCTTTAGCCAAAGATTCGGCTTTTTGTTTGGCATCCACAATCGCAGCTTGACGTGCTTTGGCGACGTATTCAGCTTCTTTACTCGACTTAAGGGCGATGTTATTGACCCGATTCATGCCCTCTTCTAAGGCTGAATCTAAAATAGCATTCAAGCGGCTTAAGTCTGTTACCGTCACGGTAATTTGGCGACTGGCAGTATAACCCGTCAGCTCTGGCGCTTTATCCTGCACATAGACGTATTGCGGTTGAAGATTTAAATTCGCACTCTGGATCTGATCTTTAGTCACACCCGCTGCGGTGAGACGGGCGATAAACTTAGCCACGGCGGCATCGGAATTATCTTTGGCGGCTTTAGCGGTTTTTTCGGTCACGGCCACTTCCACATTCACATCCGCCATATCGGGCTCGACTTGGATTTGACTCACACCCATGGTTTCAATATGCGGGAAATCGACCTCCGCGGCGAGTACCGCTGGCGCCATAAACGCACTAGAAAAAAGACCACCCGCCACCAATACCGCTAAAAGAGAATTTTTCATAACTTACTCCAAAATAATGTGCTTATACCTAAACCACTTCAAATAGAACGCATATTCAAAACGAGACGGCTAAAACGACTGTGTCGCTTATTTAGCGCTTAGGCTATCAGTAAAAAGTGCCAATACTTGTGCCAATATGTAACAGCATCAAGACATTGTCTCTTGTCCCTATAAACGCGGCCAATTTTAAAAAGGGTTAATTTTTCTGAAAATTTTTTAGCGCTTTTTATCCAGATGAGTTCGACCTTGGATCTTTGGCTTGTCTTCCTATATCCACACCCAAAATAGGCCTTAGGGTTAACTGGCATATTCAGCGCCCCAGTTGTACACTTTTCAGCCAAAGCTACTGTACCTTTTAATCACTTCAGGTATAATCCGCCAACTTTTTTAAGGCGGCTTATACCTCAGCGAGAAACCATGACAGTTGAAACTTTTAAACCCAAGCAAACGACCACGCTTGATATCCCAGTAAAAACATTAGAAGCAGCAAGCACTAATGCTGTTACCACTGGGAATCGCATCGGTTTCGTGTCTTTGGGCTGCCCAAAAAACCTCGTGGATTCAGAGCGTATTCTGACTCAGTTACGCATCGACGGCTACGAAGTCACTAACAGCTACGACAATGCCGACTTAGTTATCGTCAATACCTGCGGCTTTATCGATGCCGCGGTGGAAGAATCTCTGGATGCTGTGCGTGAAGCCTTAGAAGAAAACGGCAAAGTGATCGTCACTGGCTGCCTTGGCGCCAAAGAAAACCAAATCCGCGAAGTGCACCCAGATGTGTTAGAAATCACTGGCCCACATAGCTACGAAGCCGTGTTGAAGCATGTTCACAAGTACGTGCCTAAGCCAGAGCACAACCCTTTCACCTCATTAATCCCACAAACTGGGGTTAAGTTAACGCCTAAGCATTACGCTTATTTAAAGATTTCAGAAGGTTGCGACAACCGTTGTACTTTCTGCATTATTCCTTCGCTACGTGGCGATCTCGACAGCCGTCCAGCGGGCAGCATCTTAGATGAAGCTAAGCGTTTAGTGGAATCAGGCGTACAAGAAATTTTAGTTGTGAGCCAAGACACCTCGGCCTACGGCAAAGACAAAGGCGGTCGTACCGATTTTTGGAACGGTATGCCAGTCAAACAAGACATTACTAGCCTAGCGCGCCAACTGGGTAAAATGGGCGCTTGGGTGCGTCTGCATTACATCTATCCCTACCCATGGGTTGACGATTTAATCCCGCTAATGGCGGAAGGTTTGATCCTGCCGTATTTGGATATTCCAATGCAGCATGCTAGCCCGCGCATCCTCAAGATGATGAAGCGTCCAGGTCGTGTTGACCGTCAGTTAGAAGCGATTCAACGCTGGCGTGAAATCTGCCCAGATCTAGTGATCCGCTCAACCTTCATCGTTGGCTTCCCAGGTGAAACCGAAGAGGATTTCCAAATCCTGCTCGATTTCTTGAAAGAAGCTCGTCTCGACCGCGTAGGTTGCTTTAAATATTCTGAAGTCGATGGCGCTGTCGCCAACACTATCGCTGAGCTTATCAGCGAAGAGGTTAAAGAAGACAGATACCACAGATTTATGGAACTCCAAGCCGAGATCAGCGCCGAGCGTTTAGCCCGTTTCGTTGGCCGTACTTTAGATATTCTGATTGATGATGTAGACGAAGAAGGCGCCATTGGCCGCAGCTTCGCCGATGCACCTGAAATCGACGGCATGGTGTTTATCAATGGTGAAACTGAGCTGGAACCTGGTATGTTGGTTCGTGCCCGCATCACCCATTCAGATGAACACGATCTGTGGGCCGAAGTAGTCGACGCTGACACCCAAGACTAAGCCGTTCTGATATAGGACAGGCTATGACTCAAAAAGCGAACCTCTGGTTCGCTTTTTGTTTTTATCATTTCGTAAGCATTAACACTGCGAATGCTTCAGAATCCTTACTCCACTGTTTGGCCTCACTATCTATTTCACTTATTTATCAACGGCTAGGCTGTGACGTTATGAATTAAGCATTAAGCATCGGGTCCCAACATCTTATTGACATCGACCCACAGCTCGAACTCTTCTGCTGTCACAAACTCAAGTTCTAATGCCGCTTGGCGCAGTGTCTTATGCTCGCTATGGGCTTTTTTGGCTATCTTAGCGGCCTTTTCATAACCGATATGTTGATTCAGCGCCGTCACTAACATGAGTGAATTTTCCACATGCTGCACGATTTGCGGCTCATTCGCCACTATGCCGACTACGCAATGATCATTAAACGACTGGCAAGCATTCCCCAATAAGCGCCCCGATTGCAGCACATTGGCGATAATCATCGGCTTAAATACATTGAGCTCAAACTGACCATTGCTGCCGCCAATCCCAACGGCGACATCATTACCCATGATTTGCGCACACACCATAGTCATAGCCTCGACCTGAGTCGGGTTCACTTTTCCTGGCATGATCGACGAACCGGGTTCATTTTCAGGCAGTAATAACTCACCAATACCACAACGCGGGCCAGAACCTAACATCCTAATATCATTTGCGATCTTCATTAAACCTACCGCCGCCACTTTATAGGCCGCCGACAGTGCGACTAATTCATCGTGGGCAGCAAGGGCAGCAAACTTATTCGGCGCCGTCACAAAGGGCAAGCCCGTGAGTTTTGCGATATTGTCCGCCACCTTAACGGCGTAATCCTTGTGTGTATTCAGCCCAGTGCCGACGGCGGTCGCACCTAAAGCTAACTCGGCCACACGCTTAAGACTGTGCTCAATGCCTTCGATGGCCTGACTTAACTGCGCGGCATAACCCGAAAACTCTTGGCCTAAGGTTAACGGTGTTGCATCCATAAAATGTGTGCGACCGATTTTAACGATTTGCGCAAACTCCTCGGCCTTCTTCTGTAAGCTCTGCTGCAATAACCTCATGCAGGGCAAAACGAGCTCAACCGCTTGGCGATAGGCGGCAATGTGCATGGCGGTGGGAAAAGTATCGTTGGAGGATTGCGAGCGGTTAACATCGTCATTGGGGTGCAAGCATTTAACCGCATCGATAAGTTGCCCACCCGAGAGCACATGGCCGCGATAGGCAATCACCTCATTGACGTTCATATTGGTTTGCGTGCCCGAGCCCGTTTGCCAAATCACTAAAGGAAATTGCGCATCGAGTTCGCCTGCAATCAGCTCATCGCACACTTGGGCAATCAGTTGAGCTTTAGCTTGAGTCAAAGTGCCAAGTTGTTGATTGGTAATGGCGGCGGCTTTCTTTAAATAGCCAAAAGCGTGGATCACTTCGACAGGCATAGATGCCTCAGCACCAATACGAAAGTGCTGCCGCGAACGCTCGGTTTGTGCGCCCCAATAACAATCGGCGGGGACTTTCACCTCACCCATAGTGTCGTGTTCAACTCGATATTGCTGTGCCATGTGCATCTCCTTCGCTAAAACGCTCTAAGCGTTCACCATACTCGCTCAGGGCGAAAGTACAATTAACCTCCAACAAGGAGTATCAATAATAAGGCTGATTTAAGCGTAAAGATTGGCGTAAAGGCAGGTGGAGGAGCATTAATTAGCAGGATTAACGAGGCACTAACACAGCAGACTAAAGCAGCGAACTGAAGCAGATTAACAAAAGCGCAGACCTAGAAAGTCAAAAGGGGCATCGCCCTTGTGCTGATGCCCCTTTCGGTTTTGTGCTTTACGATCGTATGATCCTTTGCCCTTTTTCGCTTTCTCGGTGCGGGTCCTAAACAAGGGACTCGTCACTAACGCTTTAAGTGCGTTGTCGGTAATGGTGCCTCGACCACTTTCGTGTTCTAAGGGCATATTTTGCGGTTTTTGCTTAGTCATTTATACCTCACTGCTTAATGAAAGTTAAGCCCATAGCCTAACAGCGCAAACTATAACGCAATCAAATCAGATGTACAGAGTTTGTGCACTCCAACATAAAAAATGACTTTAACTAGTAGGAAAGTATGATAGATTATTCAAATAAAAATAATATATTAGCTTAATAATCAATAAGATTTTATTAATAGGTTTAGTGAGTAAATTTTGCCATAACCTTTATTGGCACTCAGGTTACACTTTGTAATCGACAGATAAGGAGATCAATTTGACATCCGCGTTAGTCGCTCAACCTTGGCTCGGCGCACTGCTCTTGCTAATAACGCTTCAAGCCCCGCTTGCCAACGCTTTTTCCAGTTCAGACTCCTGCGTGATGACCATGGGGTATCGCACCAGCGAACGCTTACCCTTTATCGGAGACGAGTCCAATAACACGGGATTTTATCACGAACTCTATCAAGCGGCGGCGGACAAGATTGGCTGCAAACTCAATGTGGTGCGCGCACCTAAATTACGTATTCTGCGGGATCTCAAACTCGGCAATATCGATTTTTATCCCGGCCTTAATTTCACCGAAGAGCGGGCTCAATACGCGCATTTTATCCCCAATGGACTTTCACAACGTGCGATTGGCATTAGCCGTGCTGGCGCAGCCGATATTCGCTCCATTGAACAGTTAGCCCATAATGAGATGACCCTCTTAATCGCCCCCGGCAGTTACGACTTTGGCGGCTTACCCGACAAAATCAAGGTACGCAAACCGCCTGAGTTAACCGTCCCTAAGGCCTTGGATTATTTGCTTTCAAACCAAGGGGACTTTTTTATTTATGATCAAACCACTTTGCATTATTACCTCAAAAATCGCGACCAAAGCCAGTTTAAACTCCACTACCACTACAGCGAATTACCGCAGGAAATGTACCTCGGTTTCTCGAAAAAAAGCCGCCACTACCGCGGTAGACACAACCCCAACTATCGCGCCGATATCCCCATCAGCCCAGATAACAGTCCCACAGTATTAACACCAGATTCTAAAGTCTTTGAATTTGCCAAAGCACTCGCCGCTATGGATTCCCAAGGTGAAACTCAGCGCTTGTATAGCAAGTATTTTGGCTAGCTTAAATCACAAAAAGTACCGCTAACGCAGAGTTCTATTGGACCTCTTATCAATTGAGGTACCAATAAAGAGCTAAGAGAATCATGCCTAACTGATTAAAAAGTGGAAAACTTGTCTTCTGCTCAAGCCATATTCTGATGTTTTAACTCGCTTTGTTACCCTCTGCGACAATATGCCGCACCTGCCACACTGAGATGCTCTTTATAATGCAGCGCAATTAATCCAAGTGAATGGAAGACAATAAGATGGCTGCAAATTCTGCGTATTTATCTCACCCGTTTAAAACTTCAGTAATTTCCTCATCCCTCGCAATCGCCATGGGTTTATCACTAGCGCCACAGGCCATGGCTGACGACAGCGAATTAGCCAATATTGAACGCTTAGAGGTCCATGGCCAACAGACCGAAAACCGTAACGCCTTAGGTTCGGCGGAAAATCTACTGAAAGGGCAAGGAGTCGATTTCTCCGAAGCGGGCGGCGTATCGGCCCTACCTATCCTCAATGGCATGATGGGCGATCGCATCAAAGTGCTGGTTGATGGCGCAGACATTACCGCGTCCTGTGCCAACCAAATGAATCCACCACTGTCCTATATCTCCGCCAATCAAATCACCACAGCCGAAGTTATCGCGGGCGTATCGCCAGTCAGTGCCGGTGGCGACAATATTGCGGGCGTGATTAAGGTTAGCAGCCTTAACCCTAAATTTGGTGAAAGCGAGGCTATCAAGTGGAATAGTGGCGATATTTCAACTGGATATCGCAGTGTGAGTGACACTTTATTACTCGGCACCAACGCCACTGTCGCAAGCAAAAATGTCAGCCTTAGCTACCAAGGCGCCTATGAAGATGCCAACAGCTATAAAGATGGCAATGGCGATAAAGTCATCGATACCCTGTACAGCGCACAAAACCATGCTCTGACCGCCGCATGGCGCGATGAGACTCAAGAAGTTGCCATAAAATTGACCCACCAAAATATTCCATTCCAAGGTTTTGCTAACCAATATATGGATATGACGGATAACAAGAGTTACGGTGCCCTCGCCCGTTATCAACTCAAACTCGACGATGACGGTGAATTCAGTGCCCAAGTAAACTGGCACGGCGTGAAACACGAGATGGGCTTTTTCACCCCAGAAAAAACCGGCAAGATGCCAATGAACACTGAAGGTGATGACTACAGCTATCAACTACACTGGCGCTTGCCAATGGGTGATGACAGCACCTTACTGGTCGGCCAAGAATACTATAGCTACCAGCTCGACGATGTTTGGCCTGCGGTGCCTGGCACTATGATGGCGCCCAATGACTACATCAACATCAACGATGGTGAACGCCGCCGCGCCGCCGTTTATGGCGAATGGCAGCAAGATTTAAGTCAAAGCTGGTGGTTATCGGCGGGTGTTCGCTTTGAGTATGTCACCACCAATACCGGTGAAGTCCAAGCCTATAGCAACATGCCTATGATGGGCATGCCTAATGTCGACGCAGAAGCGGCAAAAGCCTTTAATGCGATGGACAGAAAACGTGATGATAATCTGATCGATGCCACCTTGCTGGCGCGCTATCAATTATCTACTAATCAACAACTTGAGTTTGGTTTAGCCCGCAAGAATCGTGCACCGAATCTATACGAACGTTACAGCTGGGGCCGCGGCACTATGGCGACCACTATGATAGGTTGGTATGGTGATGGTAATGGTTATGTGGGTAATCTGGATCTTAAACCAGAAACCGCCCATACCCTGAGCGCAGCCTACAAATATAACGATGATAGCTGGCAAGTCTCGACCACGGCTTGGTACACAGCTGTAACTGACTATGTCGATGCCGAAGTCATTGGTAGCTTCAATCGCACCAGTTCGCCTGATGGCAAACGCAATATTCTCCAATTCACTAACTTAGATGCCAATCTCTATGGCGCACGTTTTAATGCGCTCTACCAGTTTGCCGAAACCAGCACAGGTAAATGGCAAGTGTTAGGCAAAGTGAATGTAACCCGTGGCGAGCGAGATGAAGGTGATGAACCTTTATATCAAATCAAGCCGTTGCAAACTGAGCTGGCACTGCAACATCAGTTAGGTCAATGGGAAAACAGTCTTTCATGGCAATGGGTTGCGACCAAAGATCGCGTAGATGACCGCCGCCTTGAAAATGAAACCGACAGTTACTCCTTGCTCAATTTGAACAGCAGTATGAAGTGGCAGGATCTGACTGTTACCTTCGCCGTGAATAATCTGTTCGACAGCTACTATGAGCTGCCACTGGGCGGCGTGAGTGTGGCTGAATTTAAGGCCGATAATACCAATGGCTTTAACCAGATTGCCGGTGCAGGTCGCTCGTTTGAACTCAGCGCAAGTTATGCATTTTAACGACTGATTTTAAAGGCACTGTTTTTAACAACATAGTTTTTAACCACATGGTTTTTAACTGCACGGCTTTTAGGTCGAACAGATCTAATCCGAACGTTAAACAAAAAGGGCAAGCAGATTAAGTGATTAATCGCTTGCCCTTTTTTATGCTCAAACCACATTCATGCCACTAATACTAAAGCACTGGCACTAAAACACTGAGACGACTTAAGCGCACTATGCAGCACGGCTGAACGAGTGACACTATGGATTAGTTACCCGCAATCTTCATTTCAGATAACAAGATACCGCCGGTACGAATCGATGAGCGCAGATCAAAATCCTTACTCACGGCTTGCACGCCACGGAACATCTCTTTTAAGTTACCCGCAATAGTGATCTCTTCCACTGGATATTGGATCTCACCGTTTTCAACGTAGAAACCCGCCGCACCACGGGAATAATCGCCCGTTACCATGTTCACGCCTTGGCCCATGACTTCGGTCACAATCAAACCTGTGCCCATGTCTTTCACCAATTCGTCGAAGGTTTGGCCAGTGTGGCCGAGCGTCCAGTTATAAATACCGCCCGCATGGCCCGTGTTGGTTAAGCCTAACTTGCGCGCCGAGTAACTGGTCAGCAAATAGGTTTCTAACATGCCGCGGTCAATAATGCGTCTGTCTTGGGTCGCCACGCCTTCACTGTCGTAGTTCGCGCTTGCCAATGCGCCCAGTAAATGCGGCTGCTCTTCGATATTAAACCAATCGGGGAAGATTTGGGTGTTGATCGAATCCAATAAGAAACTGGATTTACGGTATAAACTGCCACCGCTGATCGCACCGATAAAGTGGCCGATTAACCCTGTGGCGATATCTGGCGCTAATAAAATGGGTAAACGCGTCGTCGCGATCTTGCGCGCACCGAGGCGGCTTACTGTCTTCTCGGCGGTCTTTAAACCTACCGTTTCAGGTGCAAGCATCTCGCTGAATTTACGGGCGATAGTGTAATCGTAATCCCGTTGCATATTGCCTTCGCTATCTTCACCGATCACGCTGCAACTTAAGCTATAACGCGAGCTGCAATAACCGTTTAAGAAACCGTGGCTGTTGCCATACACTTTAACCGCAGTGTGAGCATTGGCACTGGCGCCGTCGGAATTATTGATACGTGGATCGGCATCGAGCGCCGCAGTTTCGGCGCGGATTGCCAGTTGCGCTAACTCATCGGGGGAAATATCTTGTGGATAATACAGTTGAAGATCGCGGATCTGATTTGCCATCAAGGCTTTATCGGCAAGACCACTGAATGGATCCGGAGAAGTATAACGGGCGATATCGTCGGCCGCTTTTACCGCGAGGGCGATGGCCTCTGGACTTAAATCCGACGTCGATGAACTGCCCTTGCAACCATCGCGGTAAACCGTAATTCCTAAGGCACCATCTTTATTAAATTCAACGGTTTCAACTTCTTTTAAACGGGTAGAAACCGACAAACCTTGTTGTTTACTGATCGCCACTTCGGCAGCGTTCGTTCCTAATTTGTTGGCATATTCCAGCGCCACGGCCACCGCATCTTTCAGCGCGCCCAATTCACTATCGATTCTGTTCAAAGACACAAAGCTACTCTTTCGTTGTCGGCAATTGCCGTAGCATAACAAACACAAATCCCATTCACATTAATTATTCGCGGCTGACTTAGGCTTGAGAGCGTATCCTATACCCAAACAACCTGAAGATGCAGGATTCAGCGGGAGTTTAATGCACTTTAGGCAAGGCGGTTATTTGCGGACCTAGTGGACTAAGTTAAAAATAACCAACGCAGCATAAAGTGCGTTAAAACCCGCCGGGACGGAGCGCCTAGGGCACTTCACTTCCGTGTTGCATCAATTCAAAAGGTAGCCGACATTCTGTCATTGCTGCGCCTTGAATTGAAGCACCCTATGCGCTCTGAAACTCGTATCTTCAGGTAGCTTGGGTATAAACACATTCACCTAGGCGATTTTTGGCTGGAGATGTTATTATTAGCCAGTAAATTACTTGAGGTTTTATCTATATGAAGATTGTTGGTGATTCAGAACATTTTAAACAGCCCTACGACATAGATGAAGATTATGTCAGCAGCAAAACAACGGACAAGCGTGATAGCGAAGCCGTGCAAAAAGTCGGTATGGAGCTTGTTTCACTGAGCAAGACTCAGCTAGATAAAATCGAGCTGGATGAGTTTTTGTACGACGCTATCCTGCAAACACGCAAAATCAAGGTCAATACTGAGGCGTATCGTCGCCACATGCAGTATATCGGCAAATTGATGCGTAATTTTGATATTGAGCCTATCAAGGCTTCACTCGCTATCGTTTTGAATAAAAACAACAACGAGACCGCTAAGTTACAAATGTTCGAAAAAATGCGTGAACGCTTACTCACCCAAGGTGATGATGAGATTCAAACTGTCGTCGAGCATTATCCGCAATTAGACAGACAAAAACTGCGTACTTTGGTGCGTCAAGCCACCAAAGAACTGGCCAAAAGCCCAGAGTCAAAATCATCTAAAGAGCTGTTTAAATATCTACGCAGCGAAATCCAAGACTAATTAACTTCAGCCCCACAAGGATGTTGCTTATGCGACTTAGCAAAACGTTATCGGTATTTTCTTGGGTATTACTGGGCGCATTAGCGCTCAGTGGTTGTAATGGCGCAGCTGATGGCACCGACACTGACGGAACAACAGACAGCTACAGCTTAACGCTGGGCTATAAAACTGTAGTTAACGGCAAGTGCGCCGATGCAACCACCAATTTAAGCTTTGCCTCCGATACGAGTTTTTGTGCCGTCGCTACCTTAAAAAAGGGTTCGAGTAAACTTAGCGGCCAACTGATTAGCTTCGCTGCGACCTTAGGTACTGTTGCGCCAGCAACAAAACTCACCAATGCAGATGGCGTTGCTGAAGTCATCATTTCTAACCCTGCATTAACAGCAGAAGCTGGTACGGTAACGGCGAGCTATACGCCGTCTGATGCAGACGCATTAACTGCAAGCCGTAACTACGAGTTCGTTGGTTCAGGCAATGGCAACACCATTGAAACACCTAAACTCAGCGCCAGTATTTTAAGCAGCTCAGCCTTAGTCACTCGCTTTAAAGTCGATGAGGCGGTGCAATTACAAGCCATATTGCTCGATAGCGAAAGCAAAGGTATCGAAGGCGCTAAAGTCACCTTTACTGCAGGTTCAGCGGCGCTCAATCCTGCCAGTGCGTTGACCAACACTCAAGGTATTGCGCAGGTACCCTATACGCCAAGTGCAACTGAATTAGGGGCAAATGCCTTAACGGTCACTGTGGACTATCAAGGTCAATCGCTGCAAACCAGCAGTTTGTATGAAGTGTTGAGTAAAGATGCAGTCAATCAAGAAGGCACGCTGAAACTCGGCTCATTCAATGGCGCAGTCTTTACCGAAGGTCAATTGGCGAGCACCTTAACGGCCGATGCCAATGGCAAATATAAAATCAGCGCAGGCGGTAGTTTTGGTGTAAGTGCAAGTTTAGTATTAGAGGCCAATGACGGCACGGTTACACGAGTACAAACACCCTCTTCCATCAGCTTTAGCTCAGATTGCACCACAAACAATAGCGCCACACTCGATACCCCAGTTACGACTTTATCGGGTAATGCAAGCTCGACCTTCCAAGACACAAGTTGCAGTGGTAACAGTGGACGTAGCGACCAAATCATCGCCACGACAGTGGCGGGGAATCAAACGCTCACGGCGAATTTCCTATTCACACTGCAACGCCAAACGCTTGCCAGCTTAAGTTTTGAGTCGGCAGAGCCTGCACAAATTCGCATCAAAGGTGCGGGCGGCACAGGTTCAAGCGAATCCTCTTTAGTCAGCTTCAAAGTCACCAGCGCCAATGGCCAACCCGCAGCGCAACAGAATGTCAGCTTTACCTTAGATACGGTTGTCGGTGGTTTAAGTTTTGCCAATGGCACTGCGAATGCGCAAAGCCTGACTAACTCCCAAGGTATCGCCAGTGTGCGCGTATTATCCGGTACAGTCCCCACGCCAGTGCGCGTAGTCGCTACTGCAGTTGATACTGATACTAAAGAAGTTATCACTAGCCAATCAGAGCAACTGACCGTCAATACTGGCTTGCCGCAACAGCTTGGATTTAGTCTATCAACGACAGTATTCAATCCAGAAGCAGGTGACTTTAATGGTGAAACTGCAACGATCACCATACGAGCCTCCGATAGTTTTGGTAATCCAGCGCCCGATGATACTGCTGTCAACTTCACGACAGAAGGTGGCCAGATCCCAACATCATGTTTAACTAAAAATGGGACATGTAGCGTTGTTTGGACTTCACAAACTGCACGAGTACCCGATCACCGCATCACGATTCTCGCTTATGCCTTAGGTCACGAAACCTTCTTCGATACCAATGGCAATAACATCTTTGATGATGCTGATGTTAGTAAAGACATCAATGGCACGCCTGTGCCTGACTTGGCTTGTTTAACGAATTCAGGCGTTGTGAAAAAATGCACAGGCAATGGTATGGACATCGAAGCCTATCTTCCTAGTGGTTTTAGTGATCTAGGTGATGCGTTTAGGGATGACAATGAAGATGGCATTAGGAATTCAGCCGAACCATTTTGGAATACTCAAGCAAAAGAATATAGTTTTGCCGATGGTAAATTTAACGGTCCACAATGCGAAAGCGCACTCTGCGGCAAAGGCCAAGCCAATAAAACCTATATCCGCAAAGCCTTAGTAATGAGCATGTCAGGCTCACAGGCTTATATCAGTGTGATGCAAGACGGTGTGTTATTGCCGAGTGTGAATGACATCAAGCCTGTGGCCGTTGGTGCTAGTTCTGAGTTTGTAGTATTTGTCCACGACAGTGCGAATCAAATCATGCCAGCTCAGACAAGTATCGAACTTTGCGTGGATTGTGCTGGAACGCCTAAAACCTTCGAGGTTCCCAATACTGTGTATGCGAAAGGCAGTCTAGGTTCACCACTGAAATTTACGGCATCGGCCAACACCAGCGTATCGGTGAAAGTCACGACCCCTAAAAATGTGGTCACTGATAACTTAGGTTTCACAGTGCCATCGCTTTAAAACGTGATTAAGCAAACTAAAAAGACCCGCGAATGCGGGTCTTTTTATTGGAGGATTTTATTAGAGGATGACAACCCACGGCCCTTAGATCTACTACACATCTTTAGTTATAGCTGTGCATCTATGAGCCATGACTCTCACTAATTTTATAACTCTTAATTTTATAGCTCTACTGCACGGCGTAAACGGAAACTCCGTAAAGCCAAATACAATGCTCCCACAGCCGCCCATATAAGCCCCAGCTCTAATGATTGTGGCTCTAAGTTTGCCCAAAGCACGCCAATAGTGCCGGCGCCACACAGGGGCAATACTAAGTATTGTAAGTGGTCTCTAAAAGATTTATTACGTCGATCCCTTAGGTAAAACTGCACAATCACGGATAAGTTTACGAAGGTGAACGCCACTAAAGCGCCAAAATTCACTAAGGCTAGCGCCATTTCCAAATCAAATGAGACGGCAGACAGCGCAAGCGCCCCCACCAACAAGACATTAAATGCAGGGGTTCGCCATCTAGGATGGATATAAGCAAACCCTTTACGTGGCAACATATTATCCCGCCCCATCACATATAAAATCCGTGCAACCCCAGCATGGGCAGCCATACCGGATGCCAATACGGCAACAGTGGTCGCCACTAATACGATGGACTGGAATAGATTACCACCCACATAGAGTGCAATTTCAGGCAATACCGCATCAAGCTGTTGAAAGCGGGAAATATCGGGGAAATAGAGCTGCAAAAAATAAGACACGCCAACAAAAATCACGCCACCGAGCAAAGCCGTCAACACAATCGCGCGAGGAATAACACGTTGAGCATCTTTAGTTTCTTCAGTCAGTGAACTTAACCCGTCAAAGCCGAGGAAGGAGAAACACAGAATCGTCGCCCCTGTGAATAATGGCGCCATCGCCATATTATCGGCATAAAATGGTCGCACACTCGCGACGACACCTTCGCCTTCACCGAGGGAAATGCTATAGGCCATTAGACCAATGAACACCACAATAATGGCGATCTGTGCAAACACTATCACCCCATTAAAGTTCGCGACTAGATCAATCCCCTTGAGATTAAGCAAGGTCATTATGGTCACAAGAGCGAAAATAAAGATCCAAGGTTCGACGCTGGGAAACATGGCGGTTAAATAGATTTTTGCGAGCAACATATTGATCATTGGCATAAACATATAGTCCAGCAGCGATGACCAACCCACCATAAAACCAACATTCGGGCTAAAGGTTTTTTGAGCATAAGTGTAGGCTGAACCTGCATAGGGATATTTACGTACCAAATGACCGTAACTAAACGCGGTAAATAAAATCCCCGCCAATGCGAATAGATAAGACGTAGCCACATGGCCAGAGGTGATCTCGGAAACAATACCAAAGGTGTCAAAAACGGCCATCGGCGTGAGATAGGCAAGCCCCATCACCACCACTTGCCATAAGTTGAGGGTCTGCTTCAAACCCGGATTTTGTTGGCTCATCAGCACACCCCCATTGTACAGGGTTGAACACCTAAGCACGCATCTGCAATTAGTTTTTGCTTGCGGCTAACCGTCTGCACTCTCGGTTTAATGGCTAACGCAACAAATTGATTTACAACAACTACCGACAATCCGGTACACAACAGCCCCATTGGTCTTTCCTCAGTAAAATAGGTTCAACTGAACCTCATATCATTTCCGGATGTTTACCGGCCTCAATTGTTTTAAAACACATACGCCATAAATAAAAAATAACCGAGATACTGAGTATCTCGGCTATTTTTTCGGCGCGCATTCTCCCCCAAAACCAATAAGAAGACAACCCAATAAAAATATTAAGTGATCCGCAATCTGTGATGGCTTAGTGAAAAACGACAGAATCCAAGTACAAGACTTGATATCAGCTCACGATCCTCAATCTGCTTTAATCAGAACCAAGATCTCCCTTTGTCGATACATTAGAAGAATCACCAGCAGCACTGCGCAGCAAGGTTTGTAATTGTTGTAGCTCGAGTCTGATGGCTTTCAACTCCTCGTGCATTTGTCTTTGTTCCTGCTCCAAGACTTGTTTGTCCTGCTCACGCTCTAATGCATGCTCTTCGTCACTGAAGGTTTGCATGGTATTGACGATAATCGCAATAAACAAATTTAGCATAGTGAAAGTAGCCACCAGAATAAATGGCACGAAAAATACCCAAGCATAAGGGTAAACTTCCATCACTGGCCGCGAAATTCCCATAGACCAGCTTTCAAGCGTCATTATTTGAAATAGGGTATAAAACGAATCAGCAATGGTGCCAAACCATTCCGGAAACTTACCCCCAAAGATTTTGGTGGCGATCACCGCAAACACATAATAAATCAACAGTAATACCGTGGCGATCGATGCCAATCCAGGAAGTGATCCCAACAGAGCTGACACGACCCGTTTCATTGATGGCACAATTGTTAACACTCTCAGCACCCGCAACACCCGTAGCGAACGCAGTACAGCCAGAGGCCCAGATGCAGGGATCAGTGCAATCACTATCACAGTAAAATCGAACACACTCCAAGGGTCTTTAAAAAATTTCCCCCTGTAGGCATAAATCCGCAGCAATAACTCCACGACAAATACACTCAGCAGCACCTTATCAAGACTCATCAACAAAGTACCGTATTGCGCCATCAGGCTGGCTGAGGTCTCCATACCTAACTGCACCGCGTTGATTAAAATCAATGTCAAAATAAAATGACCAAACCAGTTTTGCTCAACCAAGCTAATCACTCGTGCCTGCAAACCCGTTGGTGCGTTAAGTAAAGATGTACTCATGTCGACTCCTATAATCACAATTGCGGCGATTGTAGCGAGTGCGCTTTCAGATGCCCAGTTTTTACGGTGGGTTAAATAACAACAGGGTTAAATGCAGTGGATTGAGTAAGATTTGGATAATATGAACAGCAACTTTTATGAGGGGGTGGGTAAAACGTCATTACGTCCTCAGTAAACGATTAACACTCGCCAATAAATATAAATCTAAGGTATCGCTAAAAACTAATGGGTACCAATCAGCAACAATCTCGCTCGACGCTTAATCCCCAACATCGCTAGGCCGAAAAATACCGCAAATAAGCCCCAGAGTTGCAGCCATTTTGGCATCACACTCGCCCAACTTGCGCCCATTTGATTGAGTTCTAGCATGCCCATAATCGCGGGTACGGCAGGAATAAACTGTGAGCCGAGTACTAAAGGTTCTGGGATCAGTGCTATCGGCCACACAAAACCTGACACGAATAGAATAGGCATAGAGATCAGCAGTAGCACTTGGGTGGGTAAATCACGGCGAGTGAATAAGGTGCTCATGGCAACACCTGCGGCGGCGGTAGCCAGTAAAAACGGCAATAACCACAGCGCAACTAAGCCAAGGCTCGCTTGAATACTCACGTTATACCAGTGATAACAATAGCCCACATAAAAGCTGGTAAAGAAGATATAAATCAACATGAAAGCAAGAATACGACCACAGACTAATTGCACCGGTGACACCTGCTGCCAATACCCTTTATGCCGCCATTGCCCGGCCCCTAAAATGCCAGTACCTATGAGTAAGGTTTGGTGCAAAATCAGCAAGAACAATCCAGGTACCACATAGGGCGTATAACCTAGGCTCTGGTTAAAAGCAGGCACACTGTTAAGATGAAGCGAGTTTAAACTCTCTTGGGCCTGCTTAGGATTTTGTCCTTGAGCAAGCATGCCAATCAATTGCACTTGTTTACCCGCATCCATTCCAGCGCTAACTAAGCCTTCAACAACCGCGGAATAAATCAAAAAGTAACTAGCATCACCGCCATAGCTTAGCGTCACACCTTTACCGAGCAATAAATCGCGACGGAATCCTTCTGGGATCACAAGTAAGCCGTGGGCCTTACGCGTCTCAATAAAACGCTTCGCCTCGGTAATCGAACCGACTTGGCCTATGACTTGAATTTTTGCGCTGGCATCGGCATGACGGATCAATTGACGGCTTAGGGAAGAATGATCTAAGTCCACCACGATCAGTTGTTGCTCGGTCGGCACTTGATTCAGATAGGGTAAAGGATACAAAACCGAATAAAATAGTACACCGCCAAATAAGGTCACAGCGATCGCTTTATCGCTAATAATGGCTTTAAACTCAGTGAGGATAAGTCGCCACAGACTGAGCTGACGTGGTGTGTTTGCGTGTTCGCTATTGGATAAATTCATCCTATTGCCCCTTCGCAGATATAGCTGCGTCCGAGTCATAAACCGTCACTGAAGCATTGGTGTTAACTGTGGTAGGCAGTAATTTACGCGACAGGAAATATATCAAAGGTATCAGACAGATAAAGCCCCAATAGCTGGTGATTTGGCTCGCTACACTTGGCCAAGTGGCGCCATAACTCACGATACTAACATGGGACTCAATATAATGGCTCGATGGCATGATAAGTCGCCACCACTGGGCTAATTGCGGCATTTCGTGAGTCGGGAAAGTAATGCCCATAAAAGCAAACGCTGGCGCAAATAAAGCGGTACAAAAGCTGATGACCCGCGCACTGTCACGCATCACTACAAATATTAATAACACTAAGCTCCAGACTGCCAATAACATGACTAATTGCGCGAGCAATAATAGGGCTAAACTCCCCGCCATCGGCAGAGCAAGATACAAATACAGCCAAGCTAAAATAAAGCCGCCCTGCAACATCAATATCGGCGTAAACAGCACCATTTTCGCCCACACCTTAGGCCAAAAATGTTCAGTTAAGAGATTCGACATGCCATCGGCCTGAGTGGTAGGCGCTAAATGCAGCTCTCGATTTAAACTGTTTGCCATCACTAACATAGATAACAACTGCCACAGCGCAATCAGCACTGGCGGTACTAAGAAACCTATGTAGTTGTTATTTCGGTTAAACAGGGCTGTTGTTTGGCTTTTGACTGGGCTTAAATTCACTGCGACTTGGGATTTCGGTGTACCATTTTCGAGCTGCTTTAAACCCGCCACTTGCTGTAATCCGTCGCCTAAACTCAGCTGAATTTGGCTTGAGAGTAACTTACCCACCAGCAAAAATTGACTGTTGTAGCGCACATCAATTGTAGGCTTATGGCCTGTAAGTAAATCCTTTTTCATATCATAGGGAAAAACCACAATCGCGTAGACTTTCGCCTGTTGCATCGCGCTTATCGCCGAGGATAAGTCGGTAAAACTTTGCGGTTCGGTAACTGGGTTTGCCTTAAGCTGACGGGTCAACATGCGGCTCAATTGACTATGATCTTGGTCGACAATCGCAACGGGCAGTTGCCTTGGCAGACCTGCACTGAACAACCACCATAAGCATAAAATCCCCAGTAGTGGAATATAACTTATCAGCGCTAACTGCCAAGGGTCATGCCATAGGGCACGCAGCTCACGGCGAACTAACGCTGTGAGCAACGCCATAAAGCTTATGCTCGATGGCTGTGATTCGCCCTTAATCTTGTCCGCCGCGTTGGCGTGAGGCGTACGTTCAGTCACGACTTTTACTCACTGCGCAGCAGCACAGACATGCCGACACGCAGATCGGTAATCGGCTGGTTTGGACGCAATTCCACTTCAAAGGTTCGCATATCAAAATCATGGCCACTTTCGGTCGAACGCCAAGTGGCAAACTCACCCATCACGCTGATATGGGACACAGTAAAATCCACATCCTGCCCGAGTGCCGGAATCGTTAATTGAATTGTTTGACCTTTTTTGAAACGTTTAAGTTGGTCTTCTCGCACTTGGAACACGGCCCAAGCATCCTGCATATCAATCAGACTGACAATCGGAAAACCACTGGGTGCCAATTCACCCGCCTGTAACAGCACGTCGCTGATCTCACCCGATTTAGGTGCGCGCATTTGGCTATCTTCCATAATGGCGCTAACTTCTTTCACTGCACCTTCAGCCTTACGGGCATTACCTGCCGCAGCCACTTTGGTTTCCGCCCGCGCACCTTCCTCGGCCATTTGGTACATGGCTAAGGCCGCTTGTTCTGTGTATTTTGCCGCTTGCCATTGGGTAAAGGCTTCATCGCGTTTTTGTCTTGCCGCCACACCTTCGTTAAATAAATTTTCGACTCGGGTATAAGTGGTTTTAGCGAGTGTTGCTGCCGCCTGCGCCTTGAGCCATTGCTCCTTGGCTGCCATCACTTCTTGGCTGCGAGCACCGTTGTTGGCTTCAAGCTGCATCGCCTTAGCGGCATCACGACCACCTTCGGCCTGCATTAACTTTGCATCTAGCTCAGGACTGCGGATCGCGAATAATAAATCCCCTTGGGCCACACTATCACCGCGGCGCACGAGCACTTGTTCGACTCTGCCTGGCACCTTGGACGAAACATTGTACTCACGGGCTTCAATCTGGCCCTGCAACAAACTCGGCTGCGGGCTATAAGCGAGCTTGAGTCCATAGGCTAAGATAAGGCCTAATGCGACCAACGCCACAAGGGCAAGTATTCTGTTAGCGCGCATTGTTTGTCTCCTGCACTTGGGTAGGGGCTGTGGTACGACCGATAAATTCATCTAATTGACCACTAATGGCCATTAATCTGGCATAGGCTTGCACATAACGATAACGGGCAGCCAATTGCTGAGTTTTCACTGCGCTCAGTTTCAGCTCCGCATCGACTCTGTCGATAGAGGTTGAAAGCCCTTGATTAAAGGCGATGTCACGCAGGCGCAGGTTTTCAATAGCAAGTTCGAGCGAAGTATCGAGCGCCGTCACTTCTTCCTCGGCCTGTAATAATTGGCGGTAGCTTTGATCCACCAGCAGACTCAAGTCTTGTTTAGTTTGTGCCTTGGTATAACGAGCTTGTAAGAGTGCACTTTTCGCCGCTTCGACTTTACCGCTACGACCATCGCGGCTGATCAGTGGCACATTGACCCCAACCCCAACCATCCAGTCAGGTGTGATGCTCGTCAAGAGTGTGTCTTCTTCATACAAGGTGTAGTTACCGAAGAGGAAAACCGTTGGATGGTATTTACCTTTTTCCAACGCTATTAAACCGTTCGCTTGCGTTTCTTTCGCTTCGAGCAATTTGAGCGCCGGATGTTGGCTCAGGGTAATTTGGCTGAGTTGAGCGAATGAAGGAGCCTGCGGCAATACAAACAAGGAAGAATTTGTGCTCACCTGACTTTGCTGTAGCATACGTGCCAGCGCGATCACTGCCATTTCGTGTTGCCGACGAGCACTGCCTAAATTGACTTTAGCATTATCTAAAGCGACCTGAGCATTGAGGCGCTCGACCTTCGCAATTTGCCCTTCTCGCTCTAGTGCTAAAGCATGATCAACATGCTTAGCTAACGAGCCAACCAGATCAGTCTGAGTATTCACCAATGCCAACGTCACATCGACAGCGTAATATCTATCCACCAGCAGGGTAAATAAATCACGCGTTGCCAATTGTAATTCTTGTTGCTTCTCGGCCACCATAGCCGCGTGTATACCTTGAGCCGCAGTGATCTGTCCGCCCGTATAAATCGGCCACATTGCCTGTAAGCTGGCGCTAAAAATATCTTGTTCACTTAAGGGCAGCGGCGGAATACCCGCAATAATGCCGCCAAGCGATGGCGGGATAGAAATCACAGAATTTAATTCTTTCAGATCAAACTCTATCGGTTTATCCAAATGAATATAGTTACCGCGAATGTCTAATGAGGGCAAATTTAAGCTCTCGCCCGCCTCTTGTTCACCCTTAGCGCGGTTAACTTCCTGCGATTGCGCTTGCAACTTGTCGCTCACCTTCAGCACTTGCTGCCAAGCATCAGTAAAGCTAATCGGCTGGGCATAGCCAGCCGAAGGCAATGATAATAGGCACAGCCATACCACACGTGATAGTTTCATTAACACCTCTAGAGTAGTTACTCTAATTTCCTTTGCGAATGATAACATTCATGGTGGGCAGCGACTAGAACCCATAAGCGTAAGGTTCTAGGTTTTATGCTGTTCCGCCCACGGTAAGCTTATCGAGTTTTAGGGTCGGTTGACCCACACCCACAGGCACACTTTGACCATCTTTACCACAAACGCCCACACCTTGATCTAAAGCCATATCGTTACCGACCATAGAAATCTGGCTCATAGCCTCAGGGCCATTACCGATTAAAGTAGCCCCCTTAATGGCTTGAGTAACTTCACCATTTTCAATCAAATAGGCTTCGGATGCTGAGAACACAAACTTACCCGAAGTGATATCGACTTGGCCACCGCCAAAGTTAGGGGCGTAAATGCCCTTCTTCACTGACTTAATAATCTCACTGGGATCTGACTCACCGGCCGTCATATAAGTATTGGTCATACGTGGCATAGGCAAATGCGCGTAGGATTCGCGGCGACCGTTCCCCGTTGGCGCAACACCCATTAAGCGAGCATTGAGTTTGTCTTGGATGTAACCCTTTAAAATACCGTCTTCAATCAATACCGTTCTTTGGGTTTGTACACCTTCATCGTCGATACTCAGTGAACCACGACGATTAGGCAAGGTGCCATCGTCGACCACAGTCACTAACTTAGACGCAACTTGCTGACCAACCTTGCCGCTAAAGGCACTGCTGCCTTTACGGTTAAAGTCGCCTTCCAAACCATGTCCAACCGCTTCGTGGAGCAATACACCGGGCCAGCCATTACCTAACACCACAGGCATTTCACCCGCAGGTGCATCGATGGCGTTAAGGTTAACTTGCGCTTGACGCACGGCTTCGCGGGCAAAGGCGAAACACATAGGTAAACCCGTGTCATCGCTTGCCATTAAAACACCGTAGTCATGACGACCACCACCACCGGCGCCACCACGTTCACGTTTACCGTTTTCTTCCAAAATCACGCTACAGTTAAAACGCACCAGAGGACGGATATCGGCCGCAAGAGTGCCATCACTCGCAGCAACGAGGATTTCTTCGTGCACACCAGCAAGGCTAACCACCACTTGAATAATCCGGCTATCTAGACTGCGAATAAAAGCATCGGCTTCTTTCAGCAGGTTGATTTTTTTGACTTCTTCCATCGCCGCAATCGGATCTAAGCTGTCGTATAACGCCAATGCTTTTTGACGCTTAAAGGCTTGTACCTGAGTCTGCTCACCCGCACTAGCAATGCCACGGGCAGCCTGTACTGCAGCGCTTAAGGCGGCAGGAGTGATATCGTCGGCATAGGCAAAACCCGTTTTCTCACCGCTGATGGCCCGCACGCCTACACCGCGTTCAATATGGAAACTACCGTCTTTGATGATGCCGTCTTCCAGCACCCAAGATTCGTGGCGACTACCTTGAAAATAGAGATCGGAATAATCGATTTTGTGCTGATGTATGGTGTTTAGATAGGTTTGCAGGCCCTCTAACGTTAACCCATTCTTCAATAAACTTTGCTCTACTTGTGCTAAAAATGGCATCTATGCTCTCTTTGACCCCAAGGGATCTTGATATTCTGAGTGTAAATTCGGTGTACTAATTCTATGTGTTAATGCTGCATATCGACTCAAACGCAAATTCAGCATTTCAACTCATCTGCTGGCTATTGGCGCATTATTTCAAGCTTGGTTCAAGGAAACGATTATGCTGCATGACGGGCATTTTACTGCGAATACTGTGCAGTTCGGTTAAGTCGACCTCAGCCTGTACCCAACCCGTACCGGTTTTAAGTTCAGCCAAAATATTCCCCCAAGGACCGACTATCATGCTCTGCCCCCAAGTTTCACGGCTGCCTTCGTTATGCTGTCCCCACTGAGCTGCAGCAAGAATAACGCATTGGGTTTCAATCGCTCTTGCCTGTAACAATACCTGCCAATGGGCTTTCCCCGTCACCTTGGTGAAGGCAGAAGGAACAGCAATAATCTCGGCACCCGCAAGGCGCATCGCCCTAAACAAGTCAGGAAAGCGTAAATCATAACAGATAGCTAGGCCTATTTTGCCAAAAGGTGTATCGATAACACTAATCTGATCACCAGGGCAGAAGGTTTCGCTCTCGCGATATTGCTTTGTACCGTCGGCAACATCTACATCAAAAAGGTGTAGTTTATCGTAATGCCCTAAAGTATCACCTTTATCATCAAACAGATAACAGCGACTATAAACACGACCATCCTCAGCCAACGCCGGAATAGTTCCCGCGACCATAAACACCCGATACTTGGCGGCCAGTGCACTTAACGCCGATTTGAGCGGACTCTGATGAACATCGCCCGCATAGGCAAGTTGCTGACTTTCATGGCCACCAAACAGTAAGCTGCATTCGGGTAACACGACTAAATGGGGCGCATCGGCATCCCGTTTGAGTTCGTTAAGCTGCGATTCGATAAACTGCAGATTGGCGCTGACGTCGCGACTGCTCTGACATTGCAACAGGCTGATGTGCATTCTGCTCTCCCTGAATTTGCTTAATCGGTTCTACTGCTTCGCGATGCTCTGGTATGGCTGGCACTTCTGGCGTAGGTACTACTTGAGGTTGAACCCGCTTTAAATCGAGTGCTTTAATTTTATCAGCAGGCTTTGGTTCATCTCGCTTTGGTTCTTCTGATTTAGCCTCTTGAAGCTGTGATTCTTGAGACTCTGATCCTTGAGAGATCGGAGCCTGGGCCTGCTCAGCTTTAGCCTCGACTGATTGAGCTTCCGTTGATTTGGCTTCAATCGTTTTAACGTCTATCGGTTTAGTTAAATCAGTGTTGTGACTTTTAGGTTCAATCGGCACCGCTGGGCGCTCAACGCCAACTACAGGTAAAATAGATTCTGGAATTTCAATCTCTTTACTCTTACGCTCTAACTCTTCGACCACAGGCTCAGCCATAGTCCCAGTCACCCGAAAACGAATTTCTGAAATCACTTCAATCACTGGCTCAAGCACTTTTGTCAGGGCAAAGGCCCCCAGACCCAGTGTCCAAGCGCTGGTACTGAGCAATACGACAGTCGGCACACTTGAGGCCAATTGCGGCACAAAGCGGATATCGTAATTCAAACTTTCAGTGGTGAGATCCGTATAGCCACGCACCTTCATATTACCCGCAATGGCATCCATTTCAGTGTCTGTGGTTTTCACCACGCCATTATCAATCTGCAAATTGCCATTGAAAGAGTTGAAATACATGCCCTGACCGAAGACATCGGTGAAATCCAGCGACAGTTTACGCACCAGAGAATCTAAACTGAACAGGGAGAAAATCCGCGCGCCCTTGTCACTCACCTGAGATAAGTGGCCTTTGCCTAAGTTGAATTTCACCTTGCCATTTAAGGTTTCGAGGGAGAAGGCATAGGGAGCACCTTGCCAAGATAAGTCCGCATTAACCTTCAAGGGGGCTTCATTAACGCCAGGCTCTATACCCAATTGAGCAGACAGATAACTAAACTGAGTGGCATTTAACTCAACACTGAGATCAGTTTTATTCTGTCCAGCCTGTTGCTGCCAAATGCCACTGCCCTGCAAATTGACATTGGGCGTAGTCAAAGACAATGTTTGAATTTTATATCCTGCCGCTTGTGGGCTCGCCTGCAAAACGAGCTTTCCAAAGGATTTATCGAAGAAACGAAAATCTTCCACATTCACTGCAACTGGCGGCAAGTTAGTGAGCACTTGATCACTGGCAAAATCGGCATCCGTGTTCGGCTTTAACTCAGGTGAAAAATAGAATTTATTCGCCACAACTTTGAGACCTTGAGTTTTCCAATTTGGATAGAAATCGATCCAACCGTCAAATTCGTTGGCAACGGTATTAAAACGCCATCCCGTCTCGTTAGGCTTAGCATTAAGCCTAAGCTCCGTCAGTTGTTGCCCTAAAAGATCGAGCCGACCGATATGAGAATCGATACTCGCCACCGCGGGAAATAAACTTTTATGTGGAATATCATCAACTAAAATGCCCGTTTTCGGTATTTTCTCTTGACCAACAAAGGCATTAATCACAGGTAACCATTCGACTAATTTGGCCTTACCGAGATCGATTTGAATATGACCTTGTTCCGTATTTCTGGCTTCATCCTCACCAAATAAACGCCCCAATAACAAGTCAAAATAACTAAAATTTGCGCCTTTATCGGCATCGAAACCACCGATAAACTCGGCATGACTGGCAAGTTTGACATCGAGCGTCGCATCATCTTGATCGCCAACAAACTCGGCGACTAAAGGTCGTGGTTCATTTTCGGGTTTAGCAAAGTATCCTGGGAGTAACAGTTGCGTCCCCAGCATATCCGAAGTCACTTTGGCTTGGATTTGATAACCTTGCTCAGTAAATAGCATAGTCATAGCACCGTCCCAACTGATTTTTCCCTGATAAAAATCACTCAAGGGATTGTGCAATTCATCGGGGAGACGGCTGAGATCCCAACGACTTTTCAGCGAAAGATTAAGGCCAAAATCTTTACCTTTAGGCTGAGTGTCGAAAGTTAAACTAAGCGGTTGTTCGAACAAGCGCGCTTTGATGCCTTTTCCTGTCACAACCTCATTCGCAAAGTCGACTACACCAGTCACGCCATGAAGTTGAAGCCCTGGCTGAGCAATATATACAGGCGTATTATCAAAACGGATTTGACCACGAATATCTTCAGCTTCACCTTCATACAGTGGAATGCTGATGTCTAAAGTGCCAGTGACAGCACCTTGTACTTGCACAACATCTAAGGTTTTGCCTACTGAGTTCGCCAAAGGTGAGGCTTGTAACACCTTAGTCGCCGCACTGCCTTGAGTAGCCAGTTCGGCTTCAATCCTTAGCAGCGTCTGTTCACCAATGGCGGGAATAAATACATGGGCACCTGTGGCATCCACATTCATCAACTTGCCTTGGTTTAACCAAAGATCCATACGGGTATTTTCAAACAAAGCGTTAAGGGACAGATCTGTGACTGCAGGCCAGTCGGGTTGAAACTGAAATTGGGCATCTGTTAAGGTAAATGCTGCCTGAAACACGCCGCTATTATCGTCGAAGGGAAAACCACTTAACGAACCACGCCAAACAACTTGCGCATCTTGGGTCTGACCCGCTTTAAGCCCAGTATCCAAATACTCTGCAAGTGATTCACCCATCGCCTTATTGGGGAAATACTTGTCGGCATTGGCCACATTGTTAATACGAACATTGGCCGCCAGCGCCATGTGTGCAGCACCGCTAAAGTCCAAATTCAATGCCGCATCAACGCCGATATCTTCGTTTTCAAGCTGCAACTGAGGCACATTTAAACTCAGATGTTCAGTATCGAATTGACCATCAATTGGCGCCCCATTGAACACTAATGGCGCCGAAAATTCATCACCAAAATCAAGAGTGTACACTTGTTCAGGTAGAGAGAAATACAGCGTCTTATCTTGCCAGCGCAGGTTCACATCTACAGGATGAGTATTGGGAATACCGTCAACCTTCTGCCAATGCAACTGCTTCACTTCGGTACTGGCGAGCAAAGGCTGGTCGGCTTTTTGATACAGGCGGATTGGTCCAATATTCGCCTCGGGAGCTAACGCATGCCATTGACGTAATACGGCTCTATCGACTCCAGGAAATAGCGGCAGCAGCGGCAATAGACTCTGAGTATTAACTTGATTCACATAGGCAAATAATTCATCGTTTTGACGCTTCGCGGCCAGCGTTAATGCCGGCCAATGCTCACCATTGGTGACAAAATCCAGTCCTGAACTTTGCACTTCCCAACCCGTCTCCTTTGGCTGCCAGACAATATCGCCCGCTTGAATTTCAAATTTCTGCGGCTCTTGCTTTAATGTCCATTGCAGCCAGCTCGGCTCAAAATGAACCATAGCAGAACTGATGCTGCGGTCGGCAAACGTAAGCCAAGCCTTAAGATTGACAACCCCTTCTAAGGGTAACTTTTGAGTGGAATCATAGGGATTAGGCTGACGTGAAGCCCATTCACCTAAATCCAAAGAGTTAGCCGCCAAATAAATCTGCCCAGTCAAACTGTCGGGATTTGCACCATCGCCCTTGATATCTAACTGTAATCCGAGAGATTCATGCTCAGAGGCATGACTATCAAGATACAACTCTCCCGCACCGCGGTGACGTTCACCATGATTGCGCCAGTTCAAATGACGGATATGGATCGGGCGAAACTCTTGGTGCATGCTCAGCAATTGCACTGTGGCATTGGTTAAGGAGAATCTATCGAGTTGTTTGAGTAATAGGGCATAGAGCCAATCAAGTTGCGGTGCTTTATTAATTGTGGCGGGATCGTTTTCAGTAAGCTTATCCATGTCTAAAGCGACATGGACACCCTCAAAAATAACATCTTCGATTCGCGGGGTGAGCGTGAGCAGCGATTGCCAAAAATCTAACTTCACTTGTACGTTCTTGATCATCAAGGTCACAGGCAGTTGTTCCTGTGGCGGGATCACTAAGTCATCGATGTTAATTGCAGGGCCAAATGCCTGCCAATGGGCGGATAGCTCCCCCACTTGCACATCGACTTTATATTCGCTTTTTACGTAATTAACCAGTTGCTGACGAACTTCATCAACCTGCGGTAATAAGCCACGGATCAAACTGACGGCAAGCGCAAACAAGACCAAAATAAGCGCCATAAATTGCCAACAAAAACGGCTAAATTTTTTTGCAGTAAAAAGCGTAGCCACTACATCATCACCACATCATATTTGTGCTGTGAGTACATAGGCTCATTTTGCAAACGGATGCGCTTACCTATGTAAACCTCAAGTTCAGCAATAAGATGATTATCATCGGTATGCAGACTTTGATACACGGCAGGCGAACAGTACAACAGGAACTCATCAGCATCGTAGGCACGGTTTAAACGGATTATTTCGCGAAAGACCTCATAGGAAACCGTCTCGACTGTCTTCATGCTCCCCGTGCCATGACAGGCCGGACACTCGCCGCAGACGACATGCTCTAAACTTTCGCGGGTACGCTTACGGGTCATTTCGACTAGACCTAACCCCGAAAAACCACTCACATTGGTTTTTACCCTGTCTTTAGACAAAGCGCTAGTTAAGCTGCTAAGAACACGAGCCTTATGATCCGCCGTCATCATGTCGATAAAATCGATAATAATGATACCGCCGAGATTACGCAGACGTAACTGCCTCGCTATCGCTTGGGTCGCTTCGAGGTTGGTATTAAAAATGGTTTCTTCAAGATTCCTGTGCCCCACAAAGGCGCCGGTATTGATATCCACAGTCGTCATGGCTTCGGTTTGATCTATGATCAAATAGCCACCAGACTTGAGCTCGACTTTACGGCCGAGTGCACGTTGAATTTCATTCTCCACATCGTAGAGATCAAAAATAGGCGCAGGTCCTGAATAGTGCTCAATCTTATCGGCAATCTCTGGCATAAACTCCTGCGCAAAAGACTGCAACTCGGCAAAAGTGCGGCGAGAATCCACTTGAATACGGTCCAGCTCAGTACCGACAAAATCACGCACAATGCGCACAGGTAAGGCTAAATCTTGATACAGGAGCGACACACCACTGCGTTTACGTCGCTCACTCACCTTTGACCAAACTCGGCGTAAAAATGCCGCATCTTGGGATAACTCATCTTCCCCTACGCCTTCGGCGGCGGTGCGGATAATAAAACCACCGTCATCATCAACATAGGGCAAAGTAATTTGTTTGAGGCGACTGCGTTCTTCTTCTAGTTCAATACGCTGGGAAACACCAACATGGCTAGAACCTGGCATAAAGACTAAATAACGGGAAGGCAGCGTGATATCGGTCGTTAGGCGTGCGCCCTTAGTGCCCAGCGGATCTTTAACCACTTGCACCATAATGTCTTGCCCTTGACGGACTAACTCGGCGATATCACGAACAACGAAATGACCTTTCTCAACATCGGCGACACACTCAGTGTGCGGTACTATGTCGGACGCATGTAAAAAAGCCGCTTTATCTAAGCCAATATCGACAAAGGCGGCTTGCATACCGGGTAACACACGGCTGATTTTACCTTTGTAAATATTCCCCACTAAACCCCGTTTCATCCGGCGTTCAATATGGACTTCTTGCAGCACACCATGCTCAACTAAAGCAACGCGCGCCTCAGATGGAGTTACGTTGATCAGTAATTCTGAACCCATCTTGCGCTGTATTTTATTTGGATTTAAGCGACTGGTATTCACGACTCACCCCATTCGGGAAACTAGATTAATTAATCGAAGTTACAAACTCTCTAAGCATGAAAACCGAATAAAGGAACAAGGTCAACGTCATTGGAGTACTCGATTCAGAGCCCTAAACGCCAATAAGGTTCATTCTAACCTCAAGCCAAAATCGCAATATAAGCAACCAGCAGCAGTTAAATAAAGCCAACTTCGGCTAACAACTCACGCGTTTCAACCAGAGGTAAACCTACAACGCCAGAATAACTGCCTTCAATTGCAGCCACAAAGCAACCGCCGAGCCCTTGAATGCCATAACTGCCCGCCTTATCCATGGGCTCTTTTGAAGCCACATAAGCCTCAATGTCAGCTGTCGATAAAGCGCAAAAACGCACTTGTGTTTCAACTAAGCGCACTGAAGTTTTTAAGGTTGAGTCAGACTCGCCTGCTTTGTAGGTCAGTGCCACAGCCGTCATCACAGTATGCGTTCTGCCAGACAGTTCACTGAGCGTTTGCTTAGCATCGGCCACATCCAGCGGTTTACCTAATATTTGATTTTCAAGCACTACTATAGTATCAGAACCTAATACAGCAGGCTGTGACATATCTGCGCATAATGCCAGTCCAGCTTGGGCTTTTTCAGCAGCTAAACGTCGTACATAATCCCTTGGCGCTTCGCCCTGTTGCACAGTTTCATCAATATCCGGTGCCACTTGCGTGAAACTAAACTCAGGACGACCGAATCCAATCTGTGCCAATAATTCTTTGCGACGTGGCGAAGTTGAAGCTAAAACTAAATCCACAGTTAACGAACCTTATAATGACGTCGAACCCGACGTAAAATCCAAAATATCCAAGGCCAGATCACTAATCCTGAAATCGCAGGTAAAAATAGATCCGTTTTGAAAACAGCCTCTTGCATCACAAATTCCACCCAGTAAATCACTAAGTGATAAATACAAATCAGTAGCATGATCACTAACGACTGCTGCCATTGAGGGAAGTTTCGCAAACGCTGGCAATGCAAGATAGCGATATAAATAACCAAAGACATAGCTAAAGAGCGCACACCTAAGGTGGCTCCCAATAAAATATCTAATACTAGGCCTAAAACCCATGCGGTTAAGATGTTGTATCTGTGGGGTAATGCGATAGACCAATAGAGAACAATCATTAATAGCCAGTCTGGACGCCAAGCATCAACAGCACTTGGCAAAGGCATGATCTGGCTGATCACGCCGATAAATAATGTCACCCAAACAATAAAGCGCCCATTGGCGGCCTGAAAACTCATTAATGCACCTCAGCCACAGGAGGAGTGGTTTCCGTTGACGGTTTGGTCGCAGGCGCGGTCACAGGTTTAGAAGCCTCTACTGGCGTGACACTTCCGCCAGCAGGAACAGCGCTATCTGCTTTTGATGCATTATCGCTCGATGAATGATCCGCAGCAGGCACGGTAGGCTGACTCGGTAAAGTCACACCTGAATCGGGGGATGGCCAAATCAACAATAAATAACGAATACGATCTAACGCCGCTAAAGGCTGGGCGGTAACTCGAGCGTAACTTTGACCATCTTCAGTCAACACTTCCATAACCCGCGCGACCGGATAACCTTCCGGGAAACGATTCCCTAAACCTGAGGTGACCAGTAAATCGCCGACACGAATGTCGGTACTCTTGGCCACATGGCGCAGCTCTATTTCATCTAACTCACCCGTACCATTGGCAACAAGGCGCACATCATTACGGGTGATACGCACAGGTAATCCGTGTGATACATCGGAGAGCAATAGCACCCTACTGGTCATTTCACTGACTTGTACCACTTGGCCAACAACCCCTTGGGCGTCGACCACAGGCTGCCCAACAAATACACCACTGCGTGAACCATGGTTTAGCACCGCATAGTGATGGAAAGGATCGCTAGCCACCTCCAATACTTCAGCCACCATTTTGCGCGAATCAAGGTAGGCTGGTGAGCCCAACAGTGCGCGTAAACGTTCATTTTCTTGGCGTAAGTGTTCGAAACGCTGTAAGCGTTCACTCATCAGCAATTGCTGCCTGAGCAGCTCTTTATTCTGCAACGCTAACATATTGCGGGTGGCAAAACTTTCAGACGACCAGTCAAGCGCAACACCGGGCACGCTCGCTAAATACTGCAATGGACTAAAAAAAGAGGATAACGATTGCCGTACAGGATCGAGGCGATGATTAGCCACGAGCAAAGCCACCGACAAAATAATTGCCAGTGTCAGACGGAATTGGTTTGAAATACCACGAACAAAAATTGGCTTCATAGGAAAGCTAAGGCGGTGATTAACCGCCCCATACCGAAGTTAAATTAGGTTTCTTCGGAGAACAGATCGCCGCCGTGCATATCAATCATTTCGAGGGCTTTACCACCGCCACGTGCTACGCAGGTCAATGGATCGTCCGCCACCATTACAGGAATTCCGGTTTCTTGCATTAATAAACGGTCTAAATCACGCAATAAAGCGCCGCCGCCAGTTAACACCATACCGCGCTCAGAAATATCTGAAGCTAATTCTGGTGGAGATTGTTCTAACGCCACCATCACAGCACTTACGATGCCAGATAATGGCTCTTGTAAGGCTTCTAAAATTTCATTGCTGTTCAGTGTAAAGCTACGAGGTACACCTTCTGCCAAATTACGGCCGCGGACCTCGATCTCGAGCACTTCATCGCCAGGATAAGCAGTGCCGATAGTGTGCTTGATACGCTCAGCCGTAGCTTCACCAATCAAACTCCCGTAATTACGGCGGACATAGTTGATGATCGCATCATCAAACTTATCACCGCCGATACGTACAGAAGACGAATACACTACACCATTAAGTGAAATAATCGCGACTTCAGTGGTACCACCACCGATATCCACCACCATAGAGCCGGTCGCTTCAGATACGGGTAAACCCGCACCAATCGCAGCTGCCATTGGCTCTTCAATTAAATATACTTCGCGAGCACCAGCGCCCATGGCTGATTCACGAATAGCACGGCGTTCTACTTGAGTGGCACCAACGGGCACACACACAAGCACGCGTGGACTTGGACGAAAAAAACTATTGTTGTGCACTTGTTTAATAAAGTGCTGCAACATTTTCTCCGTCACATAAAAATCTGCAATAACACCGTCCTTCATTGGGCGGATAGCTTGGATATTGCCAGGCGTTCTGCCTAGCATTTGTTTAGCTTCTGTGCCGACCGCGGCAACAGATTTCTGACCGGAGCCACTACGCTCACCACGTATAGCAACAACAGAAGGCTCATTGAGGACTATGCCTTCGCCACGAACATAAATTAATGTGTTAGCTGTACCCAAATCGATCGATAGATCATTAGAAAAAATGCCGCGTAGCTTCTTAAACATGTAACTAGCCTGTATTCTGTGGAGTCAGAAGAAAAGAAAAATCAGCTAACTTTATCAATGCCACCCTGATTCCACAAGACCGATGAGGTTAACAATCGCTAATGAAGTGATTTTTTTTCAAATCGCCACGTAAAAAACAGTATTTAAGCGGAAAATACTGTTTATTGACGATAATATCAGCAACAAAAAACGAGTGAACACACAATTCAGCAACAAATATCAAACTAAGGCATTGCATTTAGAATCTGTTACAAGCGTTTTCGTCGACTTCCAATAAGTGAAATGGCTGCCCATTTCAAGGGAAAGCCTGAGTTCAATTTAATGAGAGAAAGAACTCAGATTAGTTTACCTCACGCCAATAGATTATTTTGTCATGCCCTCGATAACGACCAAAATACGCACTTGCCCGCGGTTCAGTGACCTCTGTTGGCGATACGCCATTCCAATTCCAGTACCATTCTAGCCATGTCGGCACATCCAAGGGCGCCGTCACTTGGCCGCGGTATGGCAACCCACTTGTTGTAACGGCTTGCCAAAGCAACTCAAATTGGCCAGCTTGGAATGTTGCAGTCCCGCCAGAACGCACAACACTTTGTCCCGCCACTAAGTCGGGATCAAAATTGTAACCCAGAGCGGAATGATCAACCTGCGAACCCAAAGCATACACTGCCGTTGTGCAGTTATCGGCAGTATTTAAGGCCCAACTGCTGCCATTCCAATATTCGGCTCGAGTCGGCATACGCAGTATTTCTGTCTCAGGACCATAGGTGTTATCCATCACCACACGGCCATGACGAAGGGTTTGAGTGCTGATTTTCTTAGCATTACAGTTAGTGCAAGTGCCTGTAGATGCCGCATCCATGTCTGGTGAGGCCACATAGCTGTAAAGCCCATTCGGCCGAGGATCGTTATCCATCAATTGCACGCCAATATCGAGCAGCTCGAAGGGGCCATCCTGATACAGATTCGTCGCCACATTTGGGGTCACCCGACTAAAGTTAGCTTGGTAAGAAGCATCGACCGTCGCCACACCTTGATTCCAACTATCAGCCTTTATACGTAAGTCACTTAAGCGACTCTGTAAATCGACACCATTATTGTTGTTTTCTCCCACCAGTTTTGCCGTGGCGAGGGAAAATGGCGGGAAATAATTTTTCGTTATATCCCCCGCGATATTTAAAGCACTGAGCTCCATCGACATAGGGAACAGCTGATCCATATAGCTAAAGCCGCCGCAGGCGGGTATGACCGATACGTTACTGACTAAAAATCTATCGGGCACAAAACGGCCAATATTAGCAGAATAGCCAATTGGAATATTTAAGCTGCTTGCCGTCCCTAAATAGTTAGGACTCGCCTGCGCCGCAATTTGGAATACCCCCACTTCGCTAATCGTCTGATTAGTTAAGGTATTGAGATTATTGGCCTGTGCCGAGTGGCTATAGGATGCCACGCCTAACGCCCCATCATGGCCGCCACTGGCAATGCTTGGCGCAACGACTTTACTGGCAAGCTTCATCTGCGCATCGCTAAAGTTAGGCGTGGGTAAGTTGCCCGAACAAAAGTCCTTATCGTCGTCTTTTTCCCATGCCATTGCTTGTACTGTCATACCGAAACTTTGTCCGGCTTTACGGTAAGCATTGCAGTTCATATTCGCACTTGGGCAACTGGCACTGGCACTGGCATCCACAGGCTTAACACACAATCCCGCGGGTACGCTGACAAATTGGTCTGAACCTGCCATGACTAAGCCCTGTTCATCACCAGTACCTGTATATTTTGCATCTAATTGTAATTTACCTGCATCAGGGTAATTTACTGAAATGCTTGCTTGCCCGTTGGTATCAAACAGCAGGTTCACCGCCGTAGGCGAGGCACTTGATGTGCTAATTGCCGTATTGTTGATGGTGACGGCTTTAGGCGAGATAGGCGCGCTTGGCGTTTGGTAACTGCTCCAGAAATTCAGCGTTTTGGTCTGGCTTTGGAAGCTTGGGACACACTGCTTCGTCACATCGGATTTTTTCACCGCTTTGACTAACACTTGCTCGGGGCGATTCGCACGCTTATCGGGTACATCGAATACAAAACCACTGTCGGCAAAGGTGAGTGAACAATTGTTTTCACTCAAGCCACCATTACCAATACGGCAAAGGGTTTTGCTTAAGGGTTTGGTGGTGGGATTAGAGCCCTTCACCCCTAAAGTCACTACACCGGGAGTATTTCGCCTCAGTTGCAGTTGCGCTGTGCCACCGCTAAAACTCACTTGATTACCGCCAACCCATACGCCATCTGCCACAGAATCAGGTAATAAGGTTGCGCTAAGTGGTGCAGTAAAGAGTTGACTACAACTCGCATTTGCACAGGCTCTAATCGTTACCGTCTCAGCATTACAGGTCAGACCTTGACCCGTATGATCAAACTCAAAATGATCGATCTGAGCACCAATAGGATTCGATTTTAACGCACAAATTTGCACGTTATCGATTTCGTGGTTGTTATTTGAGCCCCCCGTTGAGCCCGTTAAAGACAATAAAAAATCACTTGGAATGGCCGCCTGACCATTTTGTGCTGCGGCGTTAAATGCGGGAACTAAAGTCACAAAACCAGAACCTATATTACGCTCAATTTTCACAATAGATTGATTCGCGGCTTGCGAATCAATTGTGATTTTATACCTGTGCGCAGGCGACACATTATTGCCGTCTACCGCAGGCGATAAGCAACTACCGTTCGTATTAGTAGTGCCATTACTACAAGCGCCGCGTAAATAATTATACCCTGACGTGCCGACACCCGAACCGCGAACCGCAACGGACTGGCGTCGCTGGCCGACATTAGAACTACCGCCTTCACCAGAGAAGTTACCGAACTCATCAATACCAAACCCAAGCCAACCACCCGCGAACCCATTAATACCAGGTTTATAACCGTAACCCAATGGACCGCCAAAGGCGCCAGGCTGCGGCGTTATAGAAGCATCCGATAACACTACCGCAATGCCGTCGGCACCATTGCCACCATAGGCATAGTGATCAAACTGGATCTCCACTAAGTTAGCTTTTCCAGGAAAGAGTCTTTGATAGGTAGATGCCGTAGATTGGTCAGATTTAGCTTCGGTTAAGCGTAATCGACCGCCTTGGATAGAAGGGGTAAATCCTCCACTACTTTTAGAAACAACCCAGTCATTACTCAAAGTGCTTTGGGAGAAATTATCGTTAAAGCATTGTAAAACAGGTGCAGGATTACAATTTGGAACAACATCAATCTTTGCTGCATTATCGTCAAATTTAATACTACTATTGCCACCTAAACTAATATTTCTAGCAGTAATAGCTCCTTCCAAAGAGGAACTCCCCTCTAGCACCGCATTCCCTTCAGCAACAACATAGGATTTAAGATATGCCCCTCCATTGAGAGTGAAATTTGAGTAGCTATAAATGAGAAATTTTTCTGGTTGCCCAACTGTGTTTAAGTTGTAATGCCTATAGTTATTTTTAATAAAAAATGACACGGTACCAGTTGATGGGAATACCAGAGTTACACCGTCATTAATAGATAAATTCTCAATCCAATATTGTCCAGCAGCCAGCTCAATACGGCCCGAAGTAGCAGTAAGCGACTTCATCTTATACACGCCATTATTGCTAACGAACCGAATTGTTTTATCTGAACCTCCATCAAGAACAATATTATTATACTCACCTTCAGTTACATTAATTCGCGTGTTATCCCACGTGGGGGGCCCTACATTGTCAGGGCTTGAAGAAGTGCACTGAGAAAAATCAACACGATTAGAAGGTAAAGTTGCAATATAGTCTCCAGAACGACACCAACGATAAGAGTTGTTAGATGTTACACACAAATTGTCAAAGCTGTTTCCTCCTTGAAAATAGTTATAAGTTGGCAAGTCACTATACCAACGACCTGCATTATTAGGGGCATTGTATAAATAAGAACTGTTGAAGGTAATTGAACCGTTTCTATCGTAATTGTTTACACCTTCTATAAAGGTTTTAGTCCAATCAGCTTTCGCCAAATGGGATGTAAATGCCGTGATTAGGAGTAAAAGGATTAATGGGAATTTGGCCATTATTTTGTTAAATACCATTTTTGATAACTTAGTTCCCACGGGCTTCTACCTCAACTTGTCGGCTAACACGGGTCTCGCCGCTTTCGCATACCGCTGTACTTTCAATTAGATATTGAGTGACGGCGCCTACCTTATAGACGTCGCAAGACACAGTCACCGCGCAAGCATGAAAGCCGACGACATCGGGCGGCGTCCAAGAGCTTGAAACACTTGTGCATGTCGCCGTAGCGTTCGCAGCTGCATTTAGCGGGAATAATTGTGCCAATGCGGCATCGGCGCCACTATTCGCGGCGGCGAAGGCTCGCGTGCCCCACACCTCTTGGGTAAGACCTGTATCGCCATCCTGCACAATATTGATCAGGGCTGACGCCAGTAGAAACATCACTGTGATCACAAACACGCCAATAATCAATGCACTGCCGCGTTGACGCGCAGGTAAAGCAGTTCGTTGCGACCTTGCTAGTAATGTTCTGGGTAAGATCCGCATGACCGAGTGATGACCTGTCGATTGACGATATAAATTAAGGGACATTGATCACCTGCACTTGATGTCGGTATTGGAACGTCTCACCATTTACATTAAACCGCGGTTGTAAATGCACCATAGCATTATTCACTAGGCTAGATGGCGTTAAAATCAGCGGTAAATCAGCACCATTATTTAAAACATTTGCCACACTTTGCGCCATTAGCACGCCCGAGCCCATAGTGGCAGGCATAGCGGCAGGATTTGGCTGAACGGCATTAAAGTTATAACCAGCATAACGCACGATTTGCAAATCATTACCGCTTGGCTCTTTTTCAAAACAATAACTCACAGGATTTGAACCAAAATAGATTCGCTGCCGTGGTGATGCTTCAGCAAAACGTGTTGGCGCAGTAAACGTCAGCGTCACTTGATGCTCCAAAGGGGAAGGCGAAGTCGCAATCGTTTTAACCTGTGCTCGTTTTTGTCGCGTACTGCTATACACATCGGCGTCAATCAAGGGATAGATCCAAGCAAATTGATTCACGCGAATCGCACTCGCGGTATTATCTAGAATAACTATCCCAGTACTCGCGGCGGCAGCTGGCACTATTGGCATGGTTAGATAAGTCGTGCTGGCTTCGATAGGCACAAACTCAACACATTGATAGGTCAGCGAATCGGTATTAACTCGCAGGCTATTAGGCAAGGCACTACGCAACTCACGGGTCATTCGCTCAACGGCAAAACGGCTCTGACTTAGCACTTGATCGACTGAACTCGACTCAACAAAAATCCGCGTACCAAAAATAATAAAACTACTCACCCCGACCACGAGAATCCCCAGAATCAAGATAACAGTGACCATCTCGACCAAGGTAAAACCTAGTGTGGATTTTTTATTAACCGCAGATAAAGGTGAGGCCATCAGTAATTACTCCTCACCATATTGTAAGTAATCACTTCGTTGTCGGGCGTAGTCACATTAATCGTCACTAGCTTAGTATTGGACACTGCGCCATAAGCAACGGTGACGCTTAAGCGATAGTTAGGATAAGCATTTGCATAGGTTTGGGTCGAATTGAGCATAGTCGCGGTTTCATTTAAGCCGTTGTAATCATCCACATCGTTAAAGTTGTTACGACTCTCACCGAACTCAGGGCCTAATGACGTTGAACAATTACTACCGAGCGGACTACCACAGGCTGGTGTGCCACCATTGGCATTAGTGTTTTGATCGTAACGTTTACCCCAGATTTCATTCATCACCGAATGTGCAAGCTCAGCACTGCGTACTCTATGTAAGGTACTGGCCGCACGATCAGCTTGGGGGAATAACATGCTGGTTAGCATCACTATTGCAATGCCAATCACTAACATACCAATGACTAATTCGATAAGGGTAAAACCCAACAGGCGGGCTTGAATATGGCCTTTAGAGAGAGCATTACTTCGCATAAATATAGCCCTCGGAGGATATATTAATCATCACAGTGTCATTAGCAATTACATTAATGCATGGCCCATTACAAGCCAACGAAGTTCTACCATTGATATCGAAATCGAGGCTGAAGTTGCTACTGTTAGGACTGTTAGTGCTCACTAGCACTAATTGAGCACCACCTTGAAAAGCTTGGGTATAAAGCGGGTTTGGCGATAATGCGGTACCAGAACAAACCGCCCCATTTCGGGCAGAGAATTGACTCACTTGATAGCCAGTGCCAGAAACAGTTACACGAAAACATCTGTCGGTATTATTGAGCGCTTTTTGCTGTACTTGACGCAGCTCGCTAATGAACTCGTTACGTAAACTATAGGCACTGTAGGAAGACTGAGTAAACAGGCGTGGCAGTACAACCACAGCAAGAATTGAAATCAAGATGATGGTCGTTACTAATTCTACTAAGGTAAATCCAGCCTGTTTTGACATAGAGAATTTAAGCATCACTCGCGTTAATTGCTGATTTCATGTACTAGGTTCAGTTTCTGCCAACGATATGATTAACGCAAATAAATGTCGGAAAACTCTTGGCGGACTCATTTATTTAACATCATGTAAGAACCGTATTTTATCTAAAAAAAAGGCCTGCTAGGCAGGCCTTTAAATATTAATAGACTTAACAGCCTGTTACTACAGGAGTCACTGTAATTGGACCGTATGAAGTCAGATTATTAATGTATTGCACGTAACATGTACCAGGAGCAGTTGCTGCTAAAGGACTAATTTGTCCTCGTGGATAGAAATAAATGCTCTTACTTGCACTATCTTCCAGATAGATCCACTCACTTGATGTTCCGCTAGCAGCAGCATTAATATCCAAAGCATTTTCCAAGGAACCAGTCCATACAGGTGTGGCATGACCATAATTAATCAAAACTGTTTTGCCTGTAGCAACAGTAACTAAAGTAGTTGCTGAAGCGGCAACAGTATTATTACCTGCAATTAAAGACTTTGAGTTGATAAGCGTATCCGCACCTTTAATCGCAGCTTCTAGACCTTTAACGGTTGAAGCTCGAGCATCTGATTGTAGATTGATAAATTTAGGCGCCGCAGTCACAGCCAAAATCCCTAAGATAATAATAACAACTACTAATTCAATTAGTGTAAAACCATTTTGCTTTTTCATTCTGCGAAACTCCATTAACACGCGGTAGCTACAACTAAATACACAGGTAATGTAGTGCTAGTTGCAGGTGTATATTCTAAACGACAGGCATCAGTGTCTTTCTTTCCCTTAGGAACAATAATAAAAGATGTTGCACTCTTGTACACAACACCAAAGTCATTCGCTGTACCTACAGTGTCAGTCGCCAATGCATCAAATTTCATATCCAAGGCTTTTTCAAGGTTAGTTTGAACAACTGCAGAACTAGTCTTGCTATTCAAGTAACCAAAATCAGCTGTTACTACAATATCTGCAGCACCATTTTTACCAATAACAACACTTTCATCAGCAGCTTTACCCAAGCCTTGGATGGCTGCCTTTGAATAAATAAGAGTATTTGCACCTTGCAACGCAGCCTTAACGCCTTCGACTGTCGACTTACGGGCATCTCCTTGCAAATTTATAAACTTAGGTGCCGCTGTGACAGCAAGAATACCTAAAATAATAATAACTACGACTAATTCAATTAAGGTAAAACCTTGTTGTCTTTTCATTCTTAATTACCTATTCAATAACTTTACAAAAAAGTTGATTAACTTAAGCATGACGCTTTAGTTTCTATGGTACAAATGGTGTTTGGGTGAAGCTTAATACTCTGCCTGTGCCTGGGTTATACACTATTCCCTTAGCACCTACCGTTGTTAAATCGGGAGCCGGAGTGGGTACACCATTCGTTTGATTTAGCACCAGTGAAGCTACTTGGTGATAAACACATAAATCTAAACCTGCAACGACTGCGCCAGTAATTGAGTTAGCACTGCCGCCTGCGGCGTTAATAACACGAGCGGTATAACGTTGATTACGTGCATCTTGGTTAAATAATACGTTACGTGGAGCACTCTGCAACACAGTGTTAAACACTTCTTGGCAACTGGCATTTGTCATAGCGGTCGCACTGGTTACTGAAGTTCCCGTTGGATAGCCAAAACGTGTATCGACATTTACTGTGTTACCGTCGAGGATAACGCTGCTATTTTGACGCCCATCAACTTCCCACTGAGAACGCACAAAGCTCACTGCAGTCGATAAACCACCCGCAACACCGTCAACACTGGCATCTTCAGCATCATCGGTGACATTTAAGAATCGTGGGATCGCAGTTGCGGCGAGTAAACCCAAAATCACAATCACAATCACAAGTTCGATTAATGAGAACCCTGTTTGCTTAGTTTTCATATATATGTCCCCAGACCTCAGAAATTTTATTCTAACAGTTAAATCAATTTTAAAAAGCCATTGAGTTAACAATATTTTACGGAGCAGTCAAAAAAATGACCCTGCCAGAGTTCAGTTGATAGCCTAAACTATCGCCATTTTTAGACCGATAGTGGCAGCTATTATCCTTAGCCAAATAATCCGCCTCAAGACCTAAATTATCAGTTTCAGCGCCCATTAACTCTTGCCACAAATATTGGCAGCCTTGATCATTTAAGTGCTTAGGTTGTGGCCATCCTAAATCATTGATATCGACAACACTCAACTCAGTTTCTAAGGAGGGATTATCAAATATCTCCCAGTTCAACTGCAATTGCGCCGGCTTACCCAAAGACAACCACTGGGAACGCACCATCACCAGCACATTTAAAAAACGAGCGTGTTCCACTTCCAATCCACGAGCCGCTATTTGTGGTAGCGTAAAAAAGTACTTAGCTCCGATCACCGCCATGATAACCAATACAATTCCAATGGCGATCATACGTCCATAGATACGTAATAGATCGCTTTCAGCCTTTTGCTGAGTCTGCATTTAACCTCAGTCCCACGTATAAGATAGGAAATAAATATTATCCATATCGCTTACTTGCCGCCTTTGACCACATTGAGCATATCCCACATTGGCAGATATATCCCCAAGGCCAACACTAAGACAATCACGGCCACAAAACCGATCAAAATTGGCTCCAATTTCGCGGTAAGATTCTTTAAATCATAGTCTACTTCGCCCTCATAGAAATCTGCCGCATCATTGAGTAATTGATCGATTTGCCCCGTTTCTTCGCCCACAGCCACCATTTGCAGCACTAGTGGCGTAAATAACTTGCTCTGATTCGATACCCTCAGCATAGAGTCGCCAGACTCTATGCCACGGCGCATACCGACTATCTTGTCGTGCATATAGGCATTATCTACCGCGTCGGCCACTAAACTTAAGGCCTGCGTCATCGGTACGCCCGCACTGAGCATCATAGAGAAACTGCGACAATAACGGGCTAACGTCGAACGCTCAATAATCGACCCTACGGCGGGAATGTGTAACTTCCACTTATCCCACTGCTTCTCGCCTTTTTCCGTATGGTGCCAGTAACGAATGCCAATGATAGTACCAATCAGCGCCACCAACATCAGCGCCCAATAATTCACGAATAGATTTGATGTACCAATCAACACTTTTGTCGCCCACGGCAAGTCGGCGCCAAAGCGAGAAAACATCTCGGCAAACTTAGGGATCACCATGATATTGAGGATCACCATAGCGAGCGCAATCGCAATCAATACAAACATGGGATAACGCATGGCCGATTTAATTCGTCGCCGCGTCTCTTGCTCACGCTCGATATAACCTGAAAGTTGAATGAAGGCATCTTCTAACTTACCCGTGTTCTCCCCCACGTGCACCATAGAAACAAACAAAGAATCAAACACATCGGGATGTTGATTCATGGATGATGACAAGGGGCGCCCTGCGGTGAGCTGCTCAGAAATATCATTAAGCGCATCTTTCATTCGCTGGGAATGCGCCGTTTCAGATAAGCCTGCTATTGCCCGCAAAATAGGAATGCCAGAACGGGTCAAGGAGTACATTTGTCGAGTAAAAATCTGTAATTCTTCTAACGCGACTTTGCCACCAAATAACTTAGTCAGTGAGAACGACTTAGCCACTTTGGCGACTTTGACTTCAAGGGGAATAATGCCACGCGCCAATAGCATGTCAGCAGCGGCACTTTCCGACGCGGCATCCAATTGTCCCGTAACGGATTGACCTTGACCACTGCGTCCACGGTATTGATAAATTGGCATAATTACGCCTCAACGCCTTGTTGGCTAATAATATCCTTCGACAAAGGTATCTGAGATTCACTTACGTCTTCCACCAACTTAGCGACCTCTTCAATCGTCGTCATGCCTTCGCTCAGATATTGCAAAGCTGACTCTGCGAGTGGGGTGAAGTTAGGGCTCTGCAACGCGGCTCTGGCAAAATCCTGCGGATTACCAGTACGCATAGCATCGATCATCTTTTCGTCTAGCTCGAGGATTTCAAAAATACCGATCCGCCCACGATAACCACTGCCATTACAACTCTGGCAACCCGTGCCAATTCTAAAATTCGCATGGGTAAAATCTTTGCGGCTCACACTACTCAGCCAGGCTTTTTCCTGCGGTGTCGGTTGATACTCTACCCCACAGTTATGGCAGACACGGCGCACTAAACGCTGGGCAATAATCACCCTTAAGGCACTAGCAACTAAATAACTCGCAGCGCCCATATCGAGTAAACGCAGCGCACTGGTGACCGCATCGTTAGTATGCAGGGTCGATAGCACAAAGTGACCCGTTAATGCCCCCCTAAGACCAATCTCCACGGTTTCTTGGTCACGCATTTCCCCCACCATGATGATATCGGGGTCTTGACGTAAGGTGGTGCGTAATACATTTGAAAAGTTTAAGCCAATCTTATGGTTAACTTGTACTTGGTTGATCCGCGGCAATTGATATTCAACTGGATCTTCGACCGTGATGATCTTACGGTCGGCGGTATTGAGCTCGCTCAAAATACCGTACAAGGTGGTCGTTTTGCCGCTACCCGTTGGACCTGTGACCAGTAGCATGCCGTGGGGACGTTTAATCTGTTTACGAATACGCGCCAAAATAGCAGGCGGCATACCGGTTTCGTTTAAGGTCAATAAACCCGCCGATTGATCGAGCAAACGCATCACCACAGATTCGCCGTGGTAAATCGGCATAGTCGACATACGCACATCGATATGATGACCTTTGATTTCCATATGGAAACGACCATCCTGCGGCAAACGTTTTTCGGAAATATCAAGACCCGCCATCAACTTAAGTCGCAATACTAAAGCGGCAGCAATATTAACTTCATTCAGAATCGTTTCATGTAGCTGACCATCGATACGCTGGCGAATACGTAAGGCTTTATCACCGGGTTCGATATGAATATCCGAGGCGCGCATTTGCACCGCATCCTCAAAAATCGACTGCAGCAACTTAACCACTGTGGTTTCATTGTCACTATCGCCCGACGTGAGGCTGGCTAAATCGAACATCTCGTCGGCAGCGTATTCTTCTTCGAGTTTACCGGCAATCTGAGCAATTTGGTCTGTACGGCGATATAAGTTATCAAACGCTTGCAGCAGTTGCTGCTCGGGCGCTACCGCTAACTTCAAACGCTTAGGTGCGATAAGCATTTCGAGGTGATCGAGCGCCTGCAAATCCGCGGGGTCGCTCATTGCAACCAATACGCTATCGCCCCGGTCTTCAACCGCTAAAGCGCGGAAACGTCGTGCTTGCACCTCAGGAATAAGATGCACCACTTCCGCAGGGATAGGCATTTTACTGATATCCAGCAAAGGCACATTCAATTGTTGCGACAAGAACTGCAGTAACTGATGTTCGGTAATCGATTGCAAATCAATCAGAGTACGACCCAGTTTTTTGCCCGTATTGCGCTGCTCGGCCAACGCCTGTTGCAACTGCGCTTCAGTAATAATGGCTTCTTGAACTAACAGATCGCCCAAACGCATTTTTAATCTGGGTTTCATTGGCTATCTCCTAGCTGAGTCAAACGTTGTTCAATAAAGGCACTCGCCTGCGCCGATAAGCCTCTATGGCCTAAAGCAGTCCGATAGGCTTGGCGTGCTTGGGGAAATTGCTGCTGCGAATCGAGCGCATAGGCCAGCCCCATCCACCATTTAGCCTGTTGAGGTTCTTGTTGCAATAATTGTCTATAGGCTTGTTCTGACAACGGAAACTGTCCTAACTTTTGCGCTAAATCCGATTGTGCCATCCACTTTTGTCTCGCCAGTGGATGCGTGTCAGGTATGTTGGCTAACGTCACTAATGCGAGATCAGCCTGACCAGAGGCTTGCTGAACCCGAGCAAGCAATAAGGCAAAGTCTAACTGCTGTGGGAATAACAGCATGCCTTGCAGTAACACTTCACTGGCTTTGGCTAATTGACCTTGCCCATAATGCAGCGCAGCTAACTGCTTGCGCGCTTCATGCATACTGGGATCAAAGCCTAATGTTTGCTCATAATAACTAATGGCATCTTTGAGTTTGCCATCCCTTTCAGCCTCATTCGCTAATGTGAACCGCTTCTGCGCCAGCTGCTTTGGGGTCAACTTCACCTCAGTAATCGCCATTTGCCCTTGCTGTTGGGGCGTGAGTCGATTAGTGCCTGCATCAGCTTTAACTTCTTGTACTTTAAGCTCATTGCTCGCGTTAAGTTCATTATCGGCGGCAACACTGGCACGTTCTGACATCATTAATGCAGAGGGTGCGGCAGCAGTGACCTCGGCGCTTCGCACACTCGATGTCACACGATTTGACTGTGAATGGCTTGGCTCGCTTGACGTATTGACTAGGCCATCTGCGAGTACTGAGCTCTCATCTTGTTGCCGTTGTGACTCTTGTTCAACATCATGTTCTGATTCAAATTCTTGCGGCTGATTAAGTACAACGTCGTCGACACTGGGTTCAAGCTCTTCATTCTTAGTCGTAAACTCCTGCGTCGTCGCAACTTTAAGCGGTTCTTCGACGACAACGACGCTTGCTGAATGCTGCCTCGAAGTAATCTTGTCTACCTGCACAGGCTCGATTTGAGTCTGAGTAGATTCATTTTGCCCATTTGTTTGAGCCGAAATAGTCGCTTCAGCAGGCTTTGCCATGAAAAGTTGCCAGCCATAAACCAGAGCGCCACCGAATAGCAATGACACACCACAGAGCAGCAGCCCGTTAGACGGAGTCCGCCTGCGAGCTAAATATTGCACCTGTGGCTGAGCCACGTTGCTGAGCTCATGCCCCTGCTGACGCTTGTCGAGATCCTGCAGCATCTTGTTGATCACGCTCATACAACACCCCTGAAAAAGTGTTGTAATCCCAAACCGAAAGCCACTGTCATCAAAGTGAAAAAAGGCAACCATTTCCACGATAATAATCGGCGAACACTTGCATCTTCGGTGTCTTGAATTGCGGCTTTAACGTGGGAGGTTTGCACACGAGTAGCGCCTTCGCCGAAACTCAATAACAAGGCTTTATGGGCAAGAATATTGATCAATCTGGGGATCCCTCGGGACGCATAGGCTATCTGACGTGTTTCCCGTGATGTAAAGAGTGGTTCGCCCGCACGCCCAGCGATAGCTAATCGGTGGCGAAGATAAGCGTCGGTTTCATCCCATGTTAGTGGGCGAAGGTTGTAGCTAAAAGTAATACGCTGTCTTAATTGCCTAAATTCTTGGCGTTTAAGCCTGTCATCGAGCTCGGGTTGCCCAAATAACACTACCTGTAATAATTTGCGTGTCTCGGTTTCCAGATTAGTGAATAACCGCAGCGCCTCAAGACTGTCGTCCGGCAATGCCTGCGCTTCATCGAGTACCAATACGATGGCGTGCCCATGGGCGCTCAAGGCTAAAAGCTGCTGTTGAATAAGTCCAGTGAGTTGCTGCTGGTCGATATTGCTGGTGTATTTAAGGCCCAGCTCACTCGCTACCGCCCAACGTAATTCAGTAGGAGTGAGATAAGGATTAGGCAAATATGCGCAATGAAACTGACTCGGCAATTCGTTGATAAGCTTGCGGCAAATCAACGTTTTACCAGTCCCCACCTCCCCTGTCACCTTGATAAAGCCTTCGCCCGTTTGCAGCGCGGTTTGCAACACTTGCAAGGCTTCCACATGTGGCGACAGGCCGAAAAAAAATCCGGTATTGGGTGTCAGTGAAAATGGAGGTTGGCTTAGGCCAAAATGCTTCTGATACATAGAAGCTTACTTTGTCTCCGGATACCAACGATCTAATAAGGTCTTAGAACGTTGTAGCTCAGTTTTCCAGGTATCAACGCCAACTACCGTAGGTTTTAACAGAATAATAAGCTCGGTTTTCTTCTTCTGCTTACTACGGTTTTTAAACAATTCACCGAGGAAAGGAATATCACCCAACAAAGGCACTTGCGATACCACTTCAATATTTTCACTCTTCATCAAGCCACCGATGATGACTACGTCACCGGAGGCGGCGCGGATGACAGTATCAGACTCACGAATTTCACTCTGCGCTAAAGGTAGCTCCAACGAAGCGTCACTCACTTTGATGTCTTTAGTCTGCTCTTTCACATCGATAACGGATGGATGCACGTGCAATAACACATTGCCGTCACTATCAATTTGCGGCGTAACGTCTAAGGCAATGCCCGAGAAAAATGGCGTAAGCTCGACTTGTGGAGTGGTCACAGGCGTTGTACCCGCAACTGTGGTCGATGAAACGTCGGTGACAAAGTACTCATCAGTACCGACTTTGATCACCGCTTTTTGGTTATTCGATGCAGTCACCCTTGGGCTAGACAATACATCCACATCACCTTGGGTGTCTAATAGGTTGATCATGGTCGTAAAGTCAGAACCTTTAATACTCAGCGAGGTCACACCACCAATCGCCGAGGTGATTTTATCGTTTAAACCAGGGCCAGCTGATGTTCCAAAATTCACATTCGTATTGCCAACATGTCCCAGCACATTATCCCATTGGATACCTTGCTGATAACCATCGGATAAGGTGACTTCGAGGATCTTCGCTTCTAAAATCACTTGGCGCTGCAAATGACTTTCTGCGGAATTTAAGAAAGTACGCACTTGACGTAATTCACTAGGAAAAGCACGAATGGTCACTAAACCCGCCTGCGGCGTAACAACAACCTGACGACCGCCACCTGTTTCGCCGATTATCGAGGATAATGTCTCTTTCAAGTCCCCCCAAAAATCTGTCTTAGTACGCGAACGGATAAAAGTACCGTTGCTACTATCGCTACCGCCATTACTGCTCGAGTTATTGCCATTACTGCTGTTCGAATTATTGTTATTATTCGAGCCGCTATTGTTTGAATTGTTATTGTTCGAATTACTATTGGAATTATTGCTATCCGAAATCCGTCCTGAACTCACTGACGTCACAGATAAGCCATCGCGTTCCATGTAGAGATAATTCAGCGGAAACGTCTCGGTACGCATCCCAGCAGGAAACACTCTTAGGATGCGCCCTTCGCGACTCACTTCGTAGCCGTAGATATCCTCAACCACTTGAATTGCTTCAGTTAATGTCACACCTTTAAGGGATAATGAGATCGTACCTTGCACGTCAGGATGTACGGCGACACTCAGTGGTGTACCTTGGACTAAGCTTGGAAAAAATACTTTAGCATCAACATCGTGGGCTGATACATCGAAACGACGCTCAGTTTCCAATGTGGGGGTCAAACCTGATAGCAATGCGCCTGAATTCAATTCCCGCTGAACCGCGTCCGGCATAGTCGCAGGCGGTGGCGTAGTTGATGCCGTTGCCGTCGCCATTGAGGCCGCTAATTCCGCCTTACTCGCCTCCGGCTGTGGCCTATTTGTGGTCTGACACGCCACAAGGCAAAGTGAGAGCAGAGGTGTAAAGTATTTAATCGCTTTCATCTGAGGTGTATTCCCTATCTCTCTGTTATTGCTTGAAACAATGTCAATTTCCGTCCATCGGACAGCGATACATAAGTGGGGGTAATTTTAACGATACTCAGCCCCTGAACGCTGTCGCCAACAGACAATATCTTGTTATTTATCACAGCATAAGCCGTGTTTCCTGAGCTTACTATGCTGTTAAGTACAAGCGCCTGATCCTGCGTTTGACTCGCATGACCCTGCACAGCAAAGCCTTTACCGGGCAAAGTCGGGTCGCGCAGCGATTCAGCAGACACCATAGGGCTACTAACCAATAACAACACACTGATAATATAAGACTTATTTAGAAACACTGATAAAGTCCTTATTAATACTCAAGGTATAAAGTTCAATCTCAACGGTCGCTTTTGGATATTCTGCGACTTTATAGTCGAGACGCTTCCAATAAAGTTTATCTGGCATGGCCTCAACGGCTTCAACAAAGCGCAACACAGAAAAATAATCGCCCTCTAAACTCAAGCGAATACCATGGCTATATAGATTGAGTTTTTTCTCTTCACCCACGGGTAACAATGGGATGGGCGCTATCGACATAAACTTAATTAATTTAATCCCTTGCACTTGTCCTAGTAAATTACCCAGCAACTGCGGCATATAGTCTGCCGGCACCATATCCACCATCTGCTCATCGAGCTGGGCATCTAGGGCTTGATTTTGTTGCTGCAACAACACTAAACGCTGTTGGTAATCTTGATTGGGATCTAACGCTAAACGTTGCTGATACAAGTCAACCTGCTGAGCCGAAATCGCGTTTTCCTGCTCTAAGGCTTTTAGCTGTTGTGAAACAGCCACATGGGTTTTCCACAGGGACTCTAAAGGTAAATAACTCAGCATTCCGACCACGGCCAGAATGGCGACTGAGATCAACACTCGCTCACGGCGACTTAGCGCATCAAACTGTTGTCCTAATTGGGCTAACTTTTGCTTCATTGCGCGGCTTCCTCCTTGTTATCGCTTTTCAAGGTAAAGGCCAAAGGTTTATCTTCACCGCGATCCATGCTCATCGACGAGAAAGCTTGCCCCTTTAAAGTCTGCGTAGTTTTGAGTTTGCCAATCCACTGCGGAATGCTTTGAGGATGATCGGCAAAACCTTCGAACATAAAATCTTGCTCATTAATGACGATATGACTAAGCCAAACACTCGCATCCGACACGATGGCTAAATCTTTAAGAACTGGCGCAAACCCACGACTGGTTAAAGAAGTCCTAAGACTCAATTCTCCCATGAGTAATTGCTTAAGCTCTAACTGTTGTGCCGCTAAATCGACTCGCGCAACAAGATCGGCATCGGGTTTACGCGCAGCAATTTGTGCTTCTAATGCCTGTTTTTGGGTATCGAATTGCTGCTTTTGTTGGGCAGCCAACTGCTGGGCCTGTTGTAACTCACTGACTTGCCAGTAGCTATAACCACTTAAAACCGCAAATAAGATCGCAAAAACCAAGGCGTAAGCACTTAAACGCGCAAAGGTTAATCTTTGCTTCGGGGGCAATAATGAAGGAGTGTAAAGATTGACTCGGTATTTAATCACTCTGTACCTCGATAAAATTCAGCAAAGGCTAATCCCGCCATTCGCGCGCCAACACAGCTTTTATCAATGACATTCACAGCTTGATTGAAGTTTGCCGAGACTAACTTAGCTAAAGTATCCACGGCACCATCGGCGAGGAGTTCGATAGAAGATACCGGAGCCTGTCTCAATTGACTTTCAAAATAATCCATAGAACGCTGAATTTCTAAGCTTAAATTGTCTGCCATGCCATAACTTAACTCATCCGCTTGAGTCTTATCCAATTGAGTAAATCCGCGCACGCGACGCTGCATATACAGCTGACCTTGCTTAACCACAGTCAGTAGCAATTCTTGACCGGGATTATGGCTTACCACCAGACGCGCTTGGTTGTCATCATTAAATAGGTTAGTCACGGCTAACTCTTCGATACTAATACCGAAAAGTTGTAAATCTTGTTCATGAATGGCCTGCACCATGCTCACTAACTTAGCTTTATCCACCACCACAACGTTGATTTTATTACTCGGAATGGGTGACTCAAAGTAATCCAAATGGATTTGCGGTACAGGTAGCGTGACCATGTCTTTAATTGACCACAGCAAAGCTTGGGATAACTCGACAGTATCGACATTCGGTTTATCGGTCAGCAGTAATTGATAAAGGCCTGAAGCCAAAATCAGCTGTAACTGTGCATTAGGAAAGGATTTAGCCACAGCAGCAAACGCCAATGACCAGTGCTCATCTTTCAGCTCAAAGGGTAACCACTGCTCAGCATTCTCTTTTTGGGCAGGTGCGTACACCCATAATTTATCGGCGCAGACATAGACACCAAGGCTAGTCGGTTCTGTTCTCTTCTGCCAAAAGGCTAATCGACCTATAAGACTTTTTTCCATAAAGATGCCTATAACCAACTGAATTTAAAAGCTTGAGTAGTCTCTTTCGCACAAACTTCCTGTCACTCCACTCTCCAGTGCTCCTTGACCTATGACCTGCTCGATACAGAATAAAAACCGCAAACGTCATATTTTTGGCACTGGCTAGTTTAGCCGCAAATGCTCGTATTTTATAGATAAATACGTGAATAATAGGATCTATTTGTCTCTAAGACGACATTAATCACCCAAACACTGAACTTCCCTTACTTAGCCTCTATGGGTTCACTGAAATACATTCCTTGCGCTGCGCCAACACCGAGGATTTGCAGTGTCTGCCACTCTTCAAAAACTTCTACCCCTTCGGCGCAGACTTGTACTTCCGTTCGATATAAACCGCCAATCAAACTGCGAATAAATAATTGGTTTTCTGGTCGTAAATGAATATGACGCACGATGGATCTGTGTAACTTAATTAAATCAAAATGGCATTCGCGAATGTAATAAGTACCGACAACCTGCTGACCCACATGATCGACACATAATCTCGCGCCCATTTTACGGATCATATCTAATTTAGGCTGCAACTTTTCTTGATGTTGAATAACGATATCTTCAGACACTTCGAAAATCAGTCGCGTGGTTAGATGGCGATATTCTAATAGCGTCGTTTTTAGCCATTGAGTGAAGGCTCGGCTCATTAGCGAATCCAAACTCAGATTAATACTGTATATCTGTGGCGCTGATTTCTTAACTGTTTGAGCATTCGATACGCCGTCTGCTAATTCATTCGACAATAATAACAATACCCGCTCAATAATTTGCCGTTCAACCTGTGGCATTAAGCCACATTTATTCGCCATTGGAATAAACAGTGTGGCACGGATTAACGCCCCCTGATTATCCCGAGCACGCGTAAATATCTCTTTATGGTGTTCATTACCATCTGAATCAATTATCGGCTGACTAAAGGGAAAAAAGCGCCGCTGCACTAACGCGTTTTCTAAAAAGCTTCGCCAACGCACTGAACCTTTAGCAAATTCTTCATCAATCGCGCCTTTGTCGTACATAAACCAATTACTATTACCCTGTAATTGTGCCGCCCTCAAAGCCATATCGGCTTCTTCAATTAACTGAGCCGCATTATCGCCTGCGGTAAAATAAGCGCATCCGAGGTGGAAAAAGTTATCGCGATTCTCAACATCAGGCAAAGGCTGGCTTAGACATATCTTGAGTAATTTGCTGGCAAATTGATCCGCTTCAATTAAGGAGATTTGCGGCACTACTATGGCAAATTGATTATGGGAGCGACGGGCAAAAATACTATTAGCTTGAGTTTGCAGCAATTGACTTATTGCATTAACAGTCGAGTTTAATAGCTCTTTCGTCACTGCTTCACCTTGGGATTGCTGCAATAAATCCAGATCATCCATTTCTAATAAATAGATCACCCCGTGGGCAAGCATAGCCTGATTATGACTAAGGGCGTCGAGACGATTATTCAAAAAGAGTCGGTTACCAATGCGCGTTTCCGCATCAAGAAAGGTATTAGAACGGATGAATTTGTCGAAACGCCCCCGCTCCTTTTGTGCGTCCTGTAACTCTTCTAACAACTTAGTCAAAGCACGGTTAATCAGCCTTGGTTTACCATTTCCAGGGGTAGCGAGTGCTTGCTCATACTTACCTTGCAGAATCAATCGACTGCGTAAGGCTAATTCTTCAATGCCATCGAGCTGCTGTGAAAACCATAAATAACCAAAACGCACTAAGGCAGCCACAGCTAAGATACCGACCAACAAAATCAGAATTTCATACCAACTGAAAGTGTAATGCTCGAAGGGCTGAGTCAAGGTTAACTGCATACGCAAGCCTGATGTCGGCTCTAGCACATGGTCATACACCATCGCATTTTGCGTAGAAAGGTTGCCTTCATAGGCAAATAATACTTCATCTTTCAAGGTCAACCGAAAATTAACGGCATTGTAAGCAAGCAGCATGGGCGGTAGCCAAGCCTCTAGCTCCCAATCAGGTTGGTGTTGAAACTGATCGACTAACATAGTTTCGAGTTCAGCGACTTTTTGCTGCTGAAATTTATAGGTCAGCTGCACGAAACTCATCATAGCGCTCAGCAAAAATACGAAGGCGATAGCGGCTAATGACATTAACCAAAAGCTGGTTAATTTTGTAGTTAACATTCGGGTGAATTTCATCTATCCGCTATCCTGCAGGATTATTATAATTATTTGTGCGATTTTAACAGGAGTACAACAAAGTTGTCCGTTGATTATTCAGTAGCATAACCTAAAAGGCAACTAAGACGCTGTGACTTTAATGTCCACTTAAAAACAAAAAAGAGGCTAATTAGCCTCTTTTTAATGTTTTTACCACTTTTAGCCTAGTCGGCGTATTTAGGTAAAGTGGTGATCGCAGCCACACCAGAGTCGATAGCCGCTTGTGCAACCGCACGGGCAACATTTGGCAATAAACGTGGGTCCATAGGTTTTGGCAGCACATATTCAGGGCCAAAACTCAGCGACGTCACATTAGGATAAGCCTTCAATACACTCGCAGGCACAGGCTCTTTCGCCAGTGATGCAATTGCATGAACTGCCGCAATTTTCATCTCATCATTAATGCAAGACGCACGCACATCCAATGCACCACGGAAAATAAACGGGAAACACAATACGTTATTCACTTGGTTTGGATAGTCGCTACGACCCGTACCCATGATCAAATCACTACGCGTTGCATGAGCAAGTGCAGGTTTGATTTCAGGATCTGGGTTAGAACACGCAAAAATCACTGGCTTATCGGCCATCAGCGCGACTTCTTCTGCACCAATGACGTCAGGACCTGATAGACCTAAAAATACGTCTGCGCCTTTAATAACATCAAGAAGCGTGCGTTTCTCGGTATCATTCGCAAATAGTGCTTTATATTCATTAAGATCTGTACGGCCAGAATGAATAACACCTTTAGTATCTAGCATGTAAATGTTGGCGCGATTCGCACCGCATTTTACCAGCATAGTCATACAAGCGATGGCAGCTGCACCCGCGCCCATACACACAAAAGTCGCGTCGCTGATCAACTTGCCTTGAATTTCCAGCGCATTGATCATACCCGCCGCAGTCACGATTGCGGTGCCGTGTTGATCATCATGGAATACAGGTACTTTACAACGAGCAATCAATTCACGTTCGATAACAAAGCATTCGGGCGCTTTAATATCTTCAAGATTGATACCACCAAAGGTGTCAGCAATCGCAGCAACAGTATTAATAAATTCCTCAGGCGTATTATGCGTAATCTCAATATCTGTCGAATCGATATTCGCAAAATGCTTGAACAATAATGCTTTACCTTCCATTACAGGTTTAGAAGCCAAAGGGCCCAAATTCCCTAAACCTAAGATAGCCGTACCATTGGTAATCACGGCAACCGTATTACCTTTATTGGTATAACGATACGCATTGTCAGGATCTGCAGCGATTTCGCGTACTGGCTCAGCCACACCTGGGCTATAAGCTAGGGCGAGATCGTGACTCGTTTCGGCGGGTTTGGTAAGGCAAACTGCGGTTTTGCCTGGTATGGGAAATTCATGATAATCGAGTGCTTGTTGACGAATATCTGACATTTTAAAATCCTGAAATGCGACATTTATAATTTATGAGAGTAAGACCTACCAACACACATCTAGTCTCACCAAAGGGTGATGTTAATAGTCTGGCTGGTCGGGGTAAGATACGCCAATAAGGGGAATTTATAAATAAGAGATTCATAAATTTCACTTTAGCCGCCAAATAGACACTCTAAGCTTAGTTTTATAAAATTATCTCCTATAATAAAGCTGCATTTCTTAATATGTTTTGTAGGAAACAAACATATATTTTGTAGTTACTGCGGTAGTTGTAGCGACTTAATCTCAAAAATGTTGGTTAAATTACAATATATGGCGACTAGCATATTTATCTTATAGTTAATTACTATAAATAAGTCGAATTATACACTTGAACTCTCAATACTGAATAAGTTGACGATTTATTGAGTGAAGTCGTACCAGCTAGATATGTAGAATAAGCGGAATAAAGAAAATTGACGAATAACAAAAAGCAAAAAGGCGCCATAGGCGCCTTTTCTAGAAACATTGCAATCGCAATTATTTCTTTGCAAGCACTGCGAAGCGCTTGTTGAATTTGTCGATACGACCGCCGGTATCAACAACTTTTTGTGTACCAGTGTAGAATGGGTGACAAGCACCACATACGTCTAAATGCAGATCTTTACCAGCAGTAGAGTTTACTTTGATAACGTTACCACAAGTACAGTTTGCAGTGATGATAGCGTATGTTGGGTGGATACCTGGTTTCATTGGGGTTACCTCAAAAGTGTAAGGCCATGTCGCTCTTCCAACCCGTAGTCGGACACCACATGCATGTTAATAACAATATGTTTAGGGCGCAGAATGGTACAGCATACCTACAAGGGATACAAGTAGATTATCTGAGCGTTTGCCGGTTAATCTGTGTCTATTTTGACTTTAGTTAAGCGGCTTATTTTCCCGCTTCTTTAGCCTCAAATACCGCCCGCGCCTCTTTAGCATCAGAATGCTGATCCAAAATCATTTTCGAAGGACAAGATAGCACCGCATTACTCTTGAGTGCATTGATTCTATTCTTCGAGAAAGCCACAGGATTTGCCTCGTAAATCGCCAACATAGCGCCATATACACTCACATCCCAATCCTTGGCATATCGATTGGCGATACGCCACAACGTCTCGCCAGCAAGATACGTTAACTGGCAATGTTCGGGCGTCTGTGAGGCCGTTTCAGCAATATTCTGTTTTTGCTCATTATTTGCCGTTTTCACTATTTCTGGAACCACAGTTTCAGTTGCAGCGTTTTCAACGACCACTTTTTCAACAGCAATCGTCTCAGAGGTTTTAGCGAAGGCGCTTATCTCAGTAGCCGACGTATTTTGTTTATTCGCGGCTTCAGGAAATTTAAAGCCAGTCACCACTTCTACCGTTGGTACTTTGGATTGGGTATTTGCAGCAGTAGCAACAGTCACTGCGGGCGTTACCTCTTCAAGTGGCTTTGATTCTACCACCACTTTTACAGGCTTAATGCCCACTTTATCCGCACTTTTTGGGGCGCCCGCTGTGGTGGTATTTTTAGTGTCCGAAACCGCTTTTGTCGTTAACGCGGCAGAGGCAGGTTTAGCTGTGCCGAATAAATTGATACTTTTGACGTCATACCATCGGTCAAGACGATACTCTCTCACTAAGAGTTTAGCGCTACTATCCTTCACATCTTCAACGCCAGTGAGTAAAACTAAAAAGCGATTAATCTCCTCAACCATTAACCTTTCTTCGCCGCTTGCTTGCTGCACAACAAACTCTAAGCGCGACATATCTTGATTGTCTGCGATCACATTCACCCTGAGTTTAGGGTAAGCGCCTAATTCAAACATCCGGCTATTAATGCTCACATGGGAGACTTGTGCCATGCTAGGTGCACTGCACACCAAAGCAAGTAGACCTAATGATTTCACTATATTAGCCATTTATTTACTCTCAACTATCCTTGGTAAACCATCATTAGGGCTAGCCCTAGCCAGCCGCGCTGAGTACACTAAACCACATTCTTGTCTAAGACTTGCCTGCATATGTCATTGTTTGTCGAAGTTGCGTTACCTGTGCCTATGCGGCAAACCTTTAGCTACCGCGTACCCGAATCCTATCCTAGTACACCGCAAATAGGTGTGCGCGTTAAAGTTCCCTTCGGTCGTCAACAATTGATCGGGTTAGTCACAGGTATCACTGAGTCTTGCAGCTTAGCCCCAAAGCAAATTAAGTCTGTGCTCGAGTTTATCGACGATAAACCTTTACTGCCTGAATCACTTTATAAATTAACTCTTTGGGCTGCGAGATACTATTTTTGCAGCCAAGGGCAGATGCTAACCCAAGCCTTACCTGTGGCCCTGCGTAAAGGGCTCGATGCCGCGCCACAAAAGATCCAATTCTGGCAATTAACTGAAATAGGCCAAAATATTGCGCCCGAAGCAGTTAAACGCGCACCCGCACAGAAAAAACTACTCGAGTTACTCAAAACCGCCAGCTTAACCCAAGAAGAGGTTATCAGCTTAGACATCAGTAAAGCGGCGCTTAAAGCCCTAGAAGATAAAGGCTGGGTGGCACGCCATGAAAAAATTGCCGAGCTTAACCTCGACTGGCGCACCACACTCGAAATGGACGAAACGCCACATAAACTCAATAAAGAACAAGCCGTCGCCGTTGCCACTTTAAATCTGCAACAAGGATATCACTGTACTTTATTAGAAGGCATTACCGGTTCGGGTAAAACGGAAGTCTATCTTGCTGTACTCGAAGAAATCCTCAAGCAAGGCAAACAAGCGTTAATTTTAGTGCCTGAAATCGGCTTAACACCCCAGACAATCAATCGCTTTAAGCGCCGTTTCAAAGTCAATGTTGCCATTTTGCATTCAGGGTTAACCGACAATCAAAGACTCGAAGCATGGCGCCAAGCCCGCTGTGGTCAGGCGGCAATCATTATTGGCACGCGTTCAGCATTGTTCACACCTATGGCGTATCCCGGCATCATCATACTCGATGAAGAACACGACAGTAGCTTCAAACAACAGGAAGGCGTTGGTTATCATGCCCGCGACTTGGCAGTCATGCGTGGCCATTTAGAAGCGATTCCGGTGATTTTGGGCACAGCAACGCCCTCACTCGAAAGTCTACAAAATGCCTTAAGCGGCCGTTACCATCATTTACAATTGGGTGAACGCGCAGGTGCGGCTAAAAAAGTGCGCCAAGGCATTATCGATATTAAAAATATGCCGCTGAAAGCCGGTATGTCAGTGCCGTTACTGAACGAAATCCGCCTGCATTTAGACGCAGGCAACCAAGTCTTGTTGTTTCTCAATCGCCGCGGCTTCGCACCAGCCCTGCTTTGCCACGAGTGTGGGCACTTACACGAATGCGACCGCTGCGACGCGTTTTTCACAGTACATCAATCCCTTGGCGAAATTTGCTGTCACCATTGTGGCAATCAATACGCTATCCCCAAGCAGTGTCACAAATGTGGCAGCACTATGTTGATGGGCCAAGGCATAGGCACAGAACAGCTCGCCGAAGCGCTGCAACAAGAGTTTCCTAAACATCCAGTAGTGCGCATCGACCGTGATACGACCCGCCTTAAAGGTTCATTAGAAACCCACTTAAATGCGATTCATAAGGGGGAATATAAAATCCTCGTCGGCACGCAAATGCTAGCTAAGGGCCACCACTTCCCTGATGTGACGCTTGTTGGGTTACTCGATGTCGATGGCGCTTTATTTAGCGCCGACTTCCGCGCGCCCGAACGTTTTGGGCAACTCTATACCCAAGTTGCAGGGCGCGCAGGGCGCGCCAGTAAACCCGGCACGGTATTATTGCAAACTCACCAGAGCGACAATCCCATTTTGCGGGATTTGCTGCACCGCGGTTATGGCGAGTTTGCTCGCAGCCAGCTCAAAGAACGTCAACAAGCACTGCTGCCGCCAGCATGGCACATGGTGTTAGTGCGCGCCGAAGCGCATTTAGCCAGTGATGCCGATAACTTTCTCAACGCCTTTGCCGCGCTTTTGCCGCAAGATAAAGAATTTGAGGTGATTGGTCCTATGCCAGCGCCCTTAGATAAAAAAGCCGGCAAGTTCCGCCGCCAACTCTTATTCCAAGCTAAAAACCGCAATCGCTTGCAACAAGAGTTTGAACGTATTCATCCGCTTGTAGAACAACTTATCGAAGCTAAACGCTGCCGATGGAGCTTAGACAGAGATCCACAGGATCTCCTCTGAGTCGAGTATTTGATAAGTATTTAAGCGCCATTTGATAAAAAATCATCGGGAAGATAGCAATTGTTAACCACAAACGGCTAAAATATGCGGTTATTCCCTGTATTCACTCTTAAAGTTAGTGCCGATTAGAACCCATGAAATCACATATCCAATCATTACTTGAACAAACTCTAGAATCCTTTAAACAACAAGGTATTGTGCCTGCTGACTTTGAAGCACGCATTCAGGTAGATCGAACCAAGGATAAGAGTCATGGCGACTTGGCAACCAACTTAGCCATGATGCTAACCAAGGTCGCAGGCAAGAATCCACGCGAATTAGCCCAACTGATCATAGATACCTTACCGGCTTCGGCTTTTGTGGCTAAGGTTGAAATTGCAGGACCAGGCTTTATCAACTTTTTCATCAACGACAGCGCCTTAGCAGATCAACTGCAAAATGCCGTCAACGATGAGCATTTAGGCATTAAGTTACCGACACCACAAACCGTTGTTGTCGATTACTCTTCACCCAACCTCGCCAAAGAAATGCATGTAGGCCATCTACGTTCAACCATCATTGGTGACAGTGTTGTGCGTGCGTTAGAATTTTTAGGCCACAAGGTTATTCGTCAAAACCATGTGGGCGACTGGGGCACACAATTTGGTATGTTGCTGGCCTATATGGAAGAGCTGCGCGCCAAAAATGGTGAAGAAGCTCAACTTGAACTGTCTGATTTAGAAAACTTTTATCGTGCCGCTAAACTGCGTTTCGACGAATCAGCAGAATTCGCAACCCGCGCTCGTCAGTTAGTGGTCGAACTGCAATCTGGCGACGAGTATTGCAACAAACTGTGGCGCGAATTTAACGACATTTCGTTAAGCCACTGCCATGAAGTCTACGCCCGTTTAGGTGTGAGCCTGACCCGCGCCGATGTACACGGCGAAAGTGCTTATAACGCCGATCTCGAGCAAGTGGTTAAAGATTTAGATGCCCAAGGTTTATTAACCGAAAGTAACGGCGCTAAAGTCGTATTCCAAGAAGCCTTCCGCAACAAAGAAGGTGAGCCATTGCCTGTTATCATCCAAAAGGCCGATGGCGGCTATTTGTATGCCACCTCAGATCTTGCGGCAATGCGCTACCGCTCGAACGTGTTAAAGGCCGATCGTGTCCTGTATTTTGTTGACCTACGTCAGGCACTGCATTTCCAACAAGTCTTTAGCCTAGCGAAACTGGCTAAGTTTGTCCGTGAAGATATGTCGTTAGAACACTTAGGTTTTGGTACTATGAACGGCGAAGATGGCCGTCCATTCAAAACCCGTAGCGGCGGTGTCGTTAAATTAGTTGACCTGTTAGAAGAAGCCAATGTGCGCGCGCTAGAACTCGTTCGTAGCAAAAATCCTGATATGGATGAGGCCACGCTAACTGAAATCGCCCGTGTCGTTGGGATCAGTGCCGTTAAATATGCTGACTTGTCGAAAAACCGCACCAGCGATTACATTTTCAGCTTTGAACAAATGCTCAGCTTCGAAGGCAATACCGCACCTTACCTGCTGTACGCTTACACCCGTGTTGCGGGCATATTCAAGCGAGTAACTGATCTGGATCTCAGCCAAGCGAAAATCGTGCTTGAGCATGAAAAAGAGAAAGATCTCGGTAATAAGTTGGCGCAGTTCGGTGAGATCCTCAATCGTGTTGTCGATAAAGGTCAGCCGCACGTACTGTGTGCTTATTTATATGAATTAGCGGGTGCTTTCTCTAGCTTCTACGAAGCTTGTCCAGTGCTTGCCGCCGATAATGACGCGCAAAAGAACAGCCGTTTATTACTCGCGCAACTGACGGCTCGTACATTACAAAAAGGCCTAAATCTACTCGGTATTGAAACCTTAGAGCGGATGTAAGCCATGAGTAATCGCGATTATGCCAATAGAAGGCCGCAGTCGGGCGCTAAACCGCGCCCAATCCGCGCGACTCGCCCAACTCGAGCAAAGCCTTCACAATCTAAATCGGCGCCGCGTAAGAAGCTGCCGCTGACCTTGATAGGCTTTGTCATACTCGCTGTGGGTTGTTTCGTCTATTTCCTGTCAAGCATTAAAGATAATGCTAAGCAAGAAGTGAAGCCGATACCCGCTCCAGCCAAGAAAACGGAAGTACAAGTTAAGCCTCAAGAGACAGCGGTGCTTACTCCTAAGGTCAAAGAACCTGAACGCCAAGCGGTCGTTATCCCAGTAGAGACAACTGAAACTGCTGAGCTTATTGTTCCGCCAAAGAAGGATCCTAATGCTCTGCCACCACAACCAAAGGAAGAATGGACCTATCTGAACGAGCTTGAAAATAAGCATGTTGAGGTCGATATTCCCGATATTGTTGCGAGCAGAACACCGATGCAATATCAGTTGCAGTGTGCTTCTTTCCGCCAAGAATCACAGGCGAACGAGATGAAAGCTGTCATCGCTTTCCAAGGTTTAGAGGCGCAAGTGAGACAAGTCGAAGGTACGACTGGCGTATGGTACAAGGTTGCTTTAGGCCCCTTCGAGCGTAAACGTGATGCAGAGCGTAAACGTCATACACTGCAAAAAGCGGGGATTAATGGTTGCCAGATTCTGGCGATTCCTAAATAAGGCTTTAGCCTACTCCTGATAGACTATTAAGAATAAATAGCGGCCAGCGTTTTATCGCTCGTCGCTATTTTTTTATCCGTATCACATGACTCACTTATTGATTCTGCCTACCCATAAAAACTCAGTTTTAAACAACAACTCATTTCAAATTTGCTGATCTACTAAATTTATAACCCATTATTTGTAAACAACAAAATCCTTTATTAAGAAAGATTAATATGCAGTTTAATTGACCTAGATCAAACTTAAGCGTATCTCTTAATTAACAGCAAGACCGCTGTATCTGTGTCAAATCCAACCTCAGGGTGAAGTATTATGAATGCATTAATCGAGATAGAAGCCACCGAATTCAGCCAATTGTTCAAGAGTGGCGACATGCTGGGAATTAGGATGTTTATGGAACATGTGCGCATGCCACTAGATGTTCAAGACAAGATTTATGACGAAATTTCTGCGCTTCAGCAATTAGAACAAAACCAAATTGCCAAGCTCATTGAAACCCACGCCCATTCCCAAATTCACGAACGCCTAGCTTATTAGCCTTCCATTCAATGAAAAATTTATCTATGCCCAACTGCAGCTTCTGGCGGTTCATTCAACAGAAGCTGTCTAACCCACTCACTCTTCATAACTCAGAATCCAATTACAGCCAAAAAATAAGGCCAAACACCTAAGTATTTGACCTTAATAATCTAGCTAGTTTCAGATTTTAACCACAGCCTTAGCTCGGTTTTTCTTCCGTTAAGCCTATGCTATTCATCCAATAATCGAAATCCACCATATTACCCGGTAACACCACTCGACTATTCTTCTGGCTTAAGCCATCGAGCTGTTTAAAGTATTGCTCACCGAGTTGCATCCGCAGGGCATTGTGACCACCCGGCGCGGCAATAACAGAGGCGAGACGTTCAATCGATTCTGCCGTTGCGCGGGAAATGGTTAAAATTTCCTCAGCCTTACCTTCGGCTTCGTTAATCCGGCGCTGCATCTCACCTTCAGAACGGTTTACCGTTTCAGCTTTAACCCCTTCAGAACGGTTAATTTTACTCTGTTTGTCGCCTTCACTCTTAGCCAATAATGCACGGCGCTCACGCTCGGCATTTACTTGCATTTCCATGGCATTTTTAACGGTTTCAGGTGGTGTAATATTTTTAATTTCATAACGATGCACGCGTATTCCCCACATGGCACCCGCTTGATCTAAGACTTGCACTACCTTGGCTGAAATCACATCACGCTCTTCAAACGTACGATCAAGATCAAGTGTCCCGATGACAGAGCGCGTCGTCGTTTGCGCCAACTGAATTGCTGCATAACGATAATCAGTAATACCATAGCTGGCCTTCACTGGGTCAGTCACAGAGATATAAATCACCCCATCCACTTCAACGTTTACTTCGTCGCTCGAGAAACATTCCTGCGGTGGTACGTCAATGGTTTCTTCTTTCAAATCATGAATAAAAGCCACTTTATCCACAAAGGGGATCAAGGTATGGAACCCTGCATCTAACGTACTGTGATACTTACCTAAACGCTCAACAATAAAAGCCGATTTAGTGGGTACTAGGCGGATCGATTGAAATAGTTTAATCACAAAAATGGCAAATATCAGGCCCCAAATCGCCATCACAATCAAATCTGTATCTACTGGAATATTCATTATCGCGCTCCTTTGCCAAGATTATTCTGGCCACTCATAGTCTGAGTGACTTGCTCCATGCCTTCGAAGAAACCTTCAAGTTTTGCCATTTCAGCGGGAACAACAGAGACTTGTGCATCATTGAGGATCTTGCCAACTTGAGCAATAAACTGTTCTTTTAATAGCATATTCATCGCATCTGTACCGCCATTGACGGCTAATGCTTGCGAGATCATTGCCATACCTTCGGATTTTGCTTTGGCTATGATAGCGATCTCCTGACCTGTACCTTTAGCTTCATTAATCCGTTTCTGTTTTTGACCTTCTGACAGGTTAATGGCCTCTTGGCGCTCACCTTCAGACATATTGATCATCGCGGCTTTTTCGGCATTCGCTAAGGTAATTTCGGCACGTTTACGACGCTCAGCTTCCATCTGCTTCTCAAGAGTGTGGATCACATGGCGTGAAGGCGTGATATTACGAATTTCATAGCGCAATACCTTGATTCCCCATGGCTCGGAAGCCTTATCTATTTCCCGCACGATTGATTCATTTAAGCTATCACGCTCAGAGAAAGTCTCACTCAAACTCAGCTTACCGATTTCAGATCGCATAGTGGTCTGGGCTAAATTCACCGCTGCTTTACGGTAGTTTTCAATACCATAACTCGCCAATTTGCCATCCATCACTTTTAGGTAGACCAAGCCGTCCACTTCAAGTTGAGTGTTATCTTTGGAGATACAACTCTGTGGCGGCACATCTAATACTTGCTCACGGGTATCGTGACGGTAGGAGACGCGATCGAAAAAAGGGATCAAAAAATGAAATCCAGGGCTTAATACTGCACGAAATTTGCCAAGACGCTCAATGACATGCACTTCACGCATCGGCACAATTAACATCAACTTATAAAGAATAAAAAAGATAAATAAAATGACTAAGGTAAATACAAACATAGATTCCATCCTTTAGTTTTTGGAAGCTTCTATTGAAATAGGCTCAACGACTAGAGCGATATTTTCACGACAAATAATTCTGACTTCGGTACCCGCCTCAATAATGCTGCCATCGCCAAGCGCTGGCCATTCACTACCTTGAAACTCCACCCGCCCAGGTGTTTGTCCAGGACCAATGGTCTGCTTTACGCGAACAATTTGATTGTATAGTTCGATTGCTTCATCCGTGTTATCCACATGGGAATCACCACCAACGAGCCTCTGAGTGACTTGTCTGAAAGCCAATAACAACACAATGGCAGAGATAAACCACAGGGTCATGCTCTGCACGACACCTTCGACCAGTCCTATGCCTAACGCACCTGCCACGACTAAACAAGCCGCACCCAGCAACACTATTATGCCACCTGGAACCACTATTTCGGCGAGCATTAACACTAAACCAATCACTGCCCACACTAAAATCGGATTTGAAAACTCCATATTTCCCCCTGAAATGAGAGTGTCCTTTACTGCACTATAACAGCAGAGTTTCGGATAATCGACATAATATGTCAAAATTTACCCTATCAAAATGCACACTCAATCACCTATGACTTAATCCTCATTCTCCCATATCCGCCCACGAAAGCCGTCAGGTTGTTTTAAAATTAAGCATAATCAATTCAAAAAGATAGCAAGCCCCCAATCCACAAGCGGCGAAATAACAATAAAAAACATTAAAAATCAATTATCTAAAAATAAAATCCCTCACTAATGATTATGTGATTTTGACAACAACATTCAATAAAAACTTTGAATAAATGTAAATTTTTGCATATATTGCCCCCACTTTTGAGCAAGTCCTTTGACGTACACTCGCGCTAGGTTTGAACTTACCCATCAAACCATGCCATAGGTCAGAGAGCGGATTGAGTAAGACACGAATTAACTTCGACCTATACAACAGGAAATAACAATGAAAAAAACATGCCTATGCCTAGCACTAATGCTTTCTCCTCAAGCATTTGCGGGTGACTTAGTACAGTGGTGGGATTTCAGTGCAACAGCCCTCTATGGCGAAGACTACGATTTAGCGCCATCGGATAAACAAGCCACTATCACCTTGGAAACAGCTGGCGGTTGGAAATACGGTGATTGGTTTGCCTTCCAAGATTTTATCTATTTCAAAGGTAACGACACGGGCATGCAAAGCACTACCTATGGTGAAATTTCGCCACGTTTTAGTGCCAGTAAAATTCTTGGCGAAAAAATAGCCTTTGGCCCAATAACAGACTTGTCTCTAGCGTTAACCTATGAAGAAGGTGAAGGTCCAGTCCACAGCTTACTTTACGGTTTAGGGGTTGACATAGCAGTACCATACTTCACTTATCTTAACTTTAATACCTATCGCCGCGATGGTATGAGCACTGGTAACAATAGTGACGGCTGGCAGTTCACTCCTGTATTTCGTATCGATATCCCTGTTGGATCTGCCAACATAGTACTCGATGGCTTTATCGACTGGGTATTTGCCACCGACGATAACGGCTACGAGGAAAACTTCCATTTCAACCCACAGCTAAAATACGATCTCGGAAAGAGCCTGTTCGGTGATCATCAAGCCAATAAATTATTGGTGGGTATCGAATACGATCTGTGGACCAACAAATACGGTGTGAAAGGCGTCGATCAAGACACTTACTCTGTGATTGCTCAATACCATTTCTAATCGGTATCGGCATAGTTTTAAAGCAACAAAAAAGGTGCCATTGGCACCTTTTCTATTCTGAGCACTCACTTTGCAGGGGAGTGTTGCTTAGCTTACTAAAAATTAAGCTAACAATTTTTTCGCTGCAGCAACCACGATAGAAACCGCACTCACTTCAGTTTTCTTCATTGTGGCTTCATTAGGAATTTCTTGTTGGGTGCGGTTTACAATCACACCAGCAACGCAGGCTGCACGCCAACCTTGAGTGGCACACATAGTGAACAAAGTGGAAGACTCCATCTCATAGTTCAGTACGCCCATATCTTGCCATTCTTTCATTGAACCCGCGAAACGACGCGTTACACGGCCTGTGACAGTGTCATAACGCTCTTGGCCTGGGTAGAAAGTATCAGAAGAAGCTGTTACGCCAATGTGTGGCTCAACACCAGCATCGCGACACGCTGCAACCATAGCAGTGGTACATTCAAAGTTTGCAACCGCTGGATATTCCATAGGTGCAAAATGTAAGCTCGCGCCATCTAAACGTACTGAAGCTTGAGTCACAATCACATCACCCACATTAACATGAGGTTGGATTGCGCCTGTAGTCCCTACACGCAGGAAGGTATTCACACCTAATTGCGCAAGTTCTTCTACTGCGATAGAAGTAGATGGACCACCGATACCGGTTGAACACACTACTACTGGCTTGCCATCGGCATACGCTAAATAGCTTGTATACTCGCGGTGGCTAGCAAGAAACGTAGCATTGTCCATTAGTTCGGCAATACGTTTTACACGCTCTGGATCACCAGGAACGATTGCTAAGGTTGCACCATCGAGCATCGCTTTGGTCAAACCTAAATGAAATACATCAGCCATTGTGAAAACCCCTTTCATTTTTGATAATTAAATTCTTATAAAATCGACTTTAACCTAGTATCGAAGCGGTGAAGGTTAACTTGATCACAGAATTATCGGCAAGAAGTAATTGTTTAGTCGTAATGAAATTACCAACTACACCAGCATCTGCTCACAAGATAGCAAATTTGCCCATATTTCGAATGTCAGTCTGATTTATACCAAACAAAGTGTGAACTAGATCCTGAACTCATGCCAGAGTCTGTGGCAACAAATACCTAAGGCACTGATTTAAAATAGATTAAAACAAATCATCCATTAGTATTAATCTAAGTGACCGCTAAAAGTGATCTAAGTCACGTTTAACGACTTGGTATAAGGTTAGGGTTAAGACGTAACCTGAAGTGTAGTAAATGACGACAAGGAGAATGCCGATGTTTCCAGAGTACAGAGAATTAATTTCCACCCTGAAAACCCAAGATGCTCATTTTCAACGTAAGTTTAATGAGCATAATCAGTTAGACGAGGAAATCAAACAACTGGAAAAACGTGTCGCCAGTGATTTCAACCCCACTGTGAAAGAACTCAAAAGCAGAAAGTTACACTTAAAAGAGGAAATTTATCAGATCCTCAAATCCCACGAGTAATCCCGCTATTACTCTAAAGACAAATAAGGGCGCCTAAGCGCCCTTATTAATGTCACCACAATCGCTTACAGATAGTAATCCTTCAGCGGTGGGAAACCGTTAAAGCATACTGCTGAATACGTCGTCGTATAAGCCCCTGCGGTTAACCAATACATACGGTCGCCAATGGCTAAGTCATTTGGTAAGCCATAGCTATAGTGCTCATACATGATATCTGCACTGTCACAGGTTGGGCCGGCAATCACGCATTTATCCAGCTCGCCTTGACGCTCAGTATAAATCGGGAACTTAATCGCCTCGTCCATCGTTTCAATCAAGCCAGAGAATTTACCCACATCGGTAAACACCCAACGCTCTAACGCTGTGTAAGATTTTTTGCTGATCAGTACCACTTCAGACACTAAAATCCCCGCGTTAGAGATCAACGAACGACCTGGTTCCAAAATAATTTGTGGTAAATCATCACCAAAATCTTCCTTCAGGAAGTGAGTGATTTGCTCGGCATACACACCCAATTGATTGGTTTTATCAATATAGTTAGCAGGGAAACCGCCGCCCATATTGATCATCTTCAGGGTGATATTGTGCTCATCACGCAGACGGTCAAAAATACTTTTCACTTTACCAATAGCGGAATCCCAAGCACCTATGTCACGTTGCTGAGAACCCACATGGAAAGAAATACCGAAAGGTTCTAAGCCTAATTCCTGTGCCAATACTAATAGCTCATAAGCCATTTCGTTTTGGCAGCCGAATTTACGGGATAACGGCCAATCAGCGGTATCTGTACCTTCGGTCAGAATGCGCACATAAATACGTGAACCCGGCGCTTCTTCAGCGATCATTCGCAAATCGGCTTCTGAGTCAGATGCATACATACGCACGCCACGCTCATAAAATGCACGTACATCTTGACGCTTTTTAATCGTATTACCATAGCTGACTCGATCGGTTGTCACACCGACATTCATGACCATATCTAGCTCATAAATCGAGGCAATATCAAAGTTTGATCCTTTATCTTTTAGTAAAGATAAGATCTCGGCCGCAGGGTTTGCCTTAACTGCATAATAAACGTTGGCGTAAGGAAAACTATTAACCATGTCATCGTATTGTTTCGCTATGATACTGGTATCGATCACGACGAACGGGGTTGCTTTGTCTTTGGCAAACGCTTCAATACGCTTGAATGTGTCCATATCATAATAGTCAGCAACATCAATAGATTGAAATTGGCTCATTGGGCCAGAGTCTCCTTTGGGTCAGATAGATAACAGTAAGTGTGATGTATTAAAAACGTGCGCAGTAAACGATATTTTTTCGCTTTACGCAACGAATTTTTATGCTGAATTAATAACTTTTTATTCCCCAACTCTTTAAGGAACTGAACCATCAAAAAAAGGCGCTATAAAACAAATAATTATGCACACAAACCCTAAGGTAAATTTGTGTTCATTATCAGAATAAAAAGTGAATTTTTTACGACGTTATCGGAAGGGAGATGGATAGACTGGCTGGAGCCAAAATATCCATCTAAAAACAGTTATCTTGAAGTAACAATCACACAGCGAAAAGAAGACTAATGGATGCCTTAAAATACGTCCGTTAAATCGAGTTGTTACTGCGGCTGATTGAGTTTTGCGAGGGCTTGGTTCAAGGCTTCACTGGAATCAAAATAGGCAATGTCCAAAATGTTACGCTGCTTAAGCAATATCATAGTGGCCATATCTTTGTTATCAGGTAATAAACGACTGATCTCACCATCCCTATCTAACCCAATCGCAAAAGGTAAATCTTGCATCTGTGGCACAGCCACAAATTTAGCGATCAAAGAAGGCATACCACTGATATCGGCAACATAAACTAAACCCGTTGGCATTTGAGTCGCGCTCAAGGGGGTAAGTGCATCCTTAATCACATCACCGCCTTTCATGCTGCGACTAAAGAGCAGCACTTGAGTCTCATCAGTCACATTAATGGTTTTATCATTTTGGTCGAGAAGTGAAATGGGATTAATCGCATCTCCGGCAACATAACTCGCAGCATACGCCCAGATTGGGGTTAACAGACAAGACAAACATAACAACAGCGTTTTCATAAACACTCGACTCCATTATTGGATAGGCGAACAGCATACCTGACTCCCCCTATCGACTCATTAAACCAACCACGATTACATGATACGCTTCACACATGAAGGGCGAAAAGTATTTGGTGGAATTTCTACGCTATAATCGCACAGTTAATTTTATTACAAGGATATCATAATGATAACACCTGGACTCGATCAAGAATTGCAGCAACTACAAGGCGTTTATCAACTCATCACCGAATTTTTAGTCACCTACAGCTTTCAACTCGTAGGTGCTTTGCTGATCTTTTTGTTAGGTTTATGGGTAGCCAGTAAAGTATCACGCTTAGTCGCTAAGCAATTCGACAAACACAATATCGATATCACCCTAAGCAATTTTGTCAGCAATCTTATCCGCATTTTGATCATAGTCATGGTCGGGATTATCGCCCTCGGCAAGATCGGCATCAGTATTACCCCTATGGTTGCGGCAATTGGTGCCGCCTCCCTCGGTGCAGGTTTAGCCTTACAAGGCATGCTAGCGAACTATGCCGCAGGCGTGACTATTATCGTCACCCGCCCTTTTGTGGTAGGCAATACTATCGAAATTAAAGGGGAAAGCGGCGTTGTTAAACGTATCCACTTAGGCATGACCATACTGACCAATGAGGAAGGTGAGCAAATCAGCATTCCTAATAAGCATATCGTCGGCGAAATCCTGCACAACTCCTTCAGCAATAAGCTAGTCGAAACCCAGTTCAATCTCAGTTACAACACAGATCCCGAACGAGCCATTAGTGTGATTACTGAGTTATTAAGCAATAATCCCTATGTTTATCAAGAGACCACACCTAATATTGGCATCAATGGTTTTAATGCTAATGGAATTGAAATGGGGGTTCGTTACTGGGTGCCCACACAAAGCTATTTTCAGCATAAATATAAGGTGAACCTCGCTCTTTATAACGCCCTTAAGCAGGCAGGAATCGAGATTGCCTGCCCCATTAGAGAGATCCATCTACAAGATAAATAACGCTAATGCCCATGGGATTGGTAGGCTTAGTCGATCAGCCTAGCCCAAATTGTAAACTTGCATTCTTGTAAAAATTTACGTTTACTATACTCCCAAATATCGATAGTGATGGACTACTATGTTGTTGATACTCATAATTATTGCTTTTATTGTACTGTTTATTTTTTTCGCTAAATATCAAAAAAAACAAGTGCAAGCTAAAGCACTTGCCACAGGTGATCCTACTGCGCTACTCAATCATGGCTTAACACTGATTAACCAAGGCGAAGTCAACTCTGGCCTAGATTATATTCAGCAGGCAGTCGATAAAGGCTTAGCCGTTGCCGCCATTGCTATGGCCGAACTTTATTCCGGTCGATTCCCACAAGTTCCCGCCGATCCCAAGGCATCTAACGATTGGTATAAAAAAGCCGCCGAAATAGAGCCTCAATATTTACCCATGCTCACACTACCTAATTTGCTCTCTTCTGAGTCGCAAACACTCGATGAGTTAATCGCACAGGCAGAACAGCTCAAACCTAATGCCGAAGCGGGGCAAGCCGAGTTTCAATATGAGCTTGCTTACTTGTATCTAAGCCAGCCCTTTCTCGATCCCGATGCTAGCCAAGCAATTTACTGGTTCGAAAAAGCCGCCGCACAAGAAAACCAAAGAGCCTATTACCATTTAGCCACACTCTACTGGCATGATGAGCGCGTCACTTCGGACTATATCAAAGCACGTGAATACTTTGAGAAATCCGCAGCCGCTGATTATGAATTAGCAAAAGATGATCTAGGGCATATGCTTGCTGCAGGCCAAGGTGGACCTAAAGATTTAGCGCGTGCAGAGGCATTACTTAGCGAGCGCGCCGCAGACGATGATTTCCGCCAGTATTATCTTGGTAAACGTTTCCTCTACGGTGAAGATTTTGCTGTCGACTATGACAAGGCGCGCCATTGGTTAAGCCAATCTGTCGCTAGAGGTAATGACTTCGCTAAGATTGAATTTGCTCATCTTTTACTGAAAGCGCCACAAAATGAAAGTGATTACCAACAGGCTAAAATTGACTTTGAAGAATTCGTACTTAACTGGAATGAAGACGCACTGCTAGGCTTAGGCAAGATTTATGAGCAAGGTTTAGGCGTGAGTCGCCAACCAATTAAAGCGTTAATGTATTACCAGCTCGCGGCCATGAGCAATAGAGCAGATCACCTAAAAGAATTAGCCAGATTCAGTCAGCAACTAGGTACCTTAGAGATAAGAGAGGCTGAGCGTCTACGTGACAGTTTCTTGCATCAGCATCCAATCCCCGCTGAGCAACAACAATATTTTTATTTCTATAAGGCTGAATCATTTTTAAGTGGTGAAAAAACCACTCAAGAGGCTCTACAAGCGGCAGAAGCTTGGTACGTCAAATCGGCAGAGCTAGGTCATGAAATTGCTATGCGGGAGCTGGTCAATATTTACGGCGCAGAACAATTAAATAAACCTATACAAATGTTTATTTGGTCTAGTTTATTGCTACGTCATTTTGGTAAATACGGGATGAATAGCGCTCAACGACTCCATCAAAACACCGCAAAATCATGTTTAACCGAATCCGAACTTGCCTACGCCGAAACTCAAATTGAGGCTATTGAAACCCAATTAACGCCCTATCTTGAGTCGGATAGGTAAGTTTCCTAGCAGCGAATGAGCCCCAGAAAAGGTTTGGTCAGATTTAACAGGCCAAACCGTTTGGTTACAAAATAGAGTGAATTTATAATTACTTAAAAAGCACAGTGGATGTATAAGCACTACAATCAATTATTGACCAAACCTGCGCAGCTAAACGACTCAAAAATAAAACCTAGTCGAATTAACTGTCCAGCCCGATAATTAAAACTGAGCATTTTAATAGGCAAGATGAATGAGGCTGATACTGATCATTGTCATTTCATGCTTATTTCTGCCCCAAGCAAGGGCAGAAACCTCTGCCGTTGTCTGGCAAGCACACTGCCGCGATAGGCATCCTGTTATTTATGTCGAAAATGGTGAGTGCAAAGGCCCAGGTGCAGCTGTCATCAATGAAGTCATCGCCCGCCTAGGTCACAAGATAAATTGGAGTAATGTGCCTTGGGCACGCACAATTAAAGTGGCAGAAATGGGACAAGTCGACCTAATTCCTGTCCATTCGATGACGCCAGAGCGCAACGATTTTCTAGACCCTATGCTACTGGGATACGACAAGCGCTACGTCTATTACTTTGCCCTTGCGAATAGACAACTTGAAGTCAAACATTTCGATGAACTAAAACCTCATATCATTGGCGCACTTAGAGGCGCTTTTTACTGTCCGCAGTTCAATGACAATCAAAACCAACTAAAAGTGTCTTTTGTTAATGATAATGGTCAGTTAATCAATATGTTGAAGGCTGAGCGTATCGATTTAGCCATCACCTCCGAACAGCATGAGATGCAATTTTTTGCCAAAGATCCCCAACTCAAACAGATGGCGTACGTAGATATCAGCAAAAATGGCCGCTATTTCAGTATTCCGCTCATGTCGCCGCAGCATCAATATGCCAAGCAAGTTCACCAGATAGTCGACGACATGCGCACCTCTGGTGAAATTACTCAACTATTTAAATCCTACGGCGTCGAGCCTCCACTTAATCTCACTGAATCGCCCTTAGCGACTCACTAATCTGAATGCTGATAACCCAAAACTAACTTGGAATTAATTCGGTCGAGCGGCTAAATGCCGTAACAAGGTCGCCAATGTTGGCGCAACTGCCTGATGGGAGGGATAACACAAACCAATACGACGGAACATTCTCGGACCATCAAATTTCACTTGCTTGAGCCTAGGCTCATCTTCAATCAAACCATCGGGTAAAAAACTCACGCCAAATCCGGCTAACACTAGCGACATCACTAGAGATTTTGACTCAGCCTTAGCGACCAAATTAAGCGACATATTGCTGCACGCCAATAAACCTATTGTTTGCTGATGGGCTTCACAGGGTGGGCACTCAATAAAGTCAAAGCCATTGAGCTGCTCGGGACGTAGGCTATCTACTTGGGCGAGGGTATGATCCTTGGGGACGCAGAGCACATAATCCTCCTCCCACAGCGGAAAAAATACTTCATCTTCATGGCGTAAACTGTCGATAGTTAAACGACAATCTGCGGGGCTTTGATAGTCCACCAGTTCAAGATCTAACTTATCAATGGCTTGATTCACCTGTTGTAAAAATCCCGCCAAACGCCGCTGACTGAGATCTGGCATCACAGCCAAACGTAGCTTTTGCCGGCTCGCCTTCGCCATAAATAAGCCTGGTAACTTACTCGCCTCCTCGACTAATTTAACCGCCAAAGGGTATAGATAGTGCGCGCTGTCCAAAGGTTTAACGCCTTTTTTGCTGCGCTCAAATAACTGACCACCAAGCTCTTCTTCGAGTTGCTTTAACCCAGCAGACAGTGAAGGCTGGCTCACAAAGCAACGGTTAGCCGCCGAGGTAATATTGTTCTCTTCAAAAATTGCAATAAAGAAACGCAGCAAACGCAAATCGACCATTTAATCTTCTCCGACAACCGACGAGTTCAGCACAAATTTCAACAATAGTGCCATAGGCTGAGCCTATCATATCCAGCTGGAATAAGTATTTTTCGACTGAAAATCCCCAGCCTATACTGGTTAACAAGTTCAAGACGCCGAACAACAGTTTGTTTACGGCTTACATTGGCTCCAATTAATAGGAAATACTAATGAATCAAGTTACTAAATCACTGGTTGTCATCACGGGCGCCTCATCGGGTATTGGCGCCGCTATGGCTAAAAGCTTTAGCGCTGCAGGCCATCCGCTGCTATTACTGGCACGCCGAGTTGAAGCAATGCAAGCGCTTGAATTACCAAACAGCCTTTCTATCAGCGTCGATGTCACCGACGGCGCAGCTATTAAAACAGCCATAACCCAAGCAGAAGCGCAATTTGGCCCGGTCGGCTGTCTTATCAATAACGCGGGAATCATGCTACTGGGCCAAATCGATGTGCAAGATCCCAAGGAATGGAGCCGCATGCTCAATATCAATGTGATGGGCGTGCTTAATGGTATTCATGCGGTATTAGCCGACATGAAAGCTCGCAAAACTGGCACTATCATTAATGTCAGCTCAGTGGCAGGGCGTAAAACTTTTCCAAACCACGCCGCTTACTGCGCCACTAAATTTGCCGTGCACGCCTTAACAGAAAACATTCGTGAAGAAGTCGCCATGGATGACGTACGCCTTATCACTATCGCCCCTGGCGCGGTAGAAACCGAGTTGTTGAGCCATACCACCAGCGATGACATTAAAGCGGGTTACCATGACTGGAAAGAAGAAATGGGCGGCGTTATCTCCCCTGAAAACGTCGCCGCTGCTGCACTGTTTGCATGGCAACAACCGCAAAATGTGTGCGTACGCGAAATCGTTCTAGCACCAACGCGCCAGCAACCTTAATCCGTTCTGAGTCTACTTTTATCTAAGTTATCTTGCTTCGAAAGACAACCAAACCTATCCCCAAAATCAATAATGCCAGAGTCAACTCTGGCATTATTTACTTCCCAATAAAGCCTGCCAAACAGCTGCTAAGTTTCAACATCACTACTTTAGTGAGTGCATATTTTACAAAGTGTTAGCTTAATCACAGTCCATTTTTTGTGCTTTAGGCGCAAAACTCGAAACTCAAAGTTATCAGCGCCAATTTAGCACGTTGACTAGTTCATTGTTTTTAAACAATAAAAAAATAATCACACCCTTCTACAACATTATCAATTAGATTTTTATCAATGAACTTTTTATCAATTAGATTTTTTTAATGAAAGTGATATACCTCAAATTTACACACCGTAGGATTTGATAAATTAATTTACAAAGTGGAATCAATAAAAACACTTAACCAACAAATAAATGTAAATGTTCACAAAAGTAAGGAATGAGATGATGAAAACGTCAACTAAGATAGCAATTGTCATGGCAGTGATCGGCAGCTTAAGTATTAATGCGTATGCCGCAGAGGGAGGTAATCCAAAGAAAGGTAAACATTTGTACAAAAAAGAATGCAAAGCCTGCCATAGCCAAGGCGGTGAAGGTGGTGAACTCACGCCAATGGCCAAAACGATGAGCCAGTGGGATCGCTTCTTTGATAAAGATAAGCACAAATTCAAACCAGAGGTATTCAATGGCCTCTCGGAGCAAGACCTCAAGGATATACAGCAATTTTTGTATGACCACGCCGCCGACTCGGACCAACCCCAAACCTGCGGTTGATCTCTGCCAACGTTATGGCCTAAGACAATGGTAGAGAGCCCCCCTGCAACTGCTCACTAACACATTGAATTAAAAATTAAAAACCCAATTCGAGAAAAATGGGGAACACACCTCAGGGACTCCTATTGGGTAAATTTGGCGAAATGCACTTAGCGCAATCATGCCAACAGAACAACTCTGGGAGAAACCTTATGCGTACTCTTATCTCAATCCTCGTTGCCAATGCCTTGTTTATGTCAGGCCAATCTTTTGCTACACCTAATGATGTGCAACAGGAAAATCAAAAAATTACCGAGTTAAAACAGAAGCTTGCCGATATTACCGAGCAATTGGATGATCTCAATAATCGCGTCGACAAAACCGAGCGGCACACATCGTTAGACCGCCTTGAAATTACAGGTGATTTCCGCACTAAAGCTCATTCACTACATTACCGCGATGTTGTCTGGAATCCTGCCATCAAAGTCAATTTCAACGACTTTGGTGCCAAAGCCATGTCCGGCGCTTTCGGTATGCCCAACGATCTCAACTCCCCACTAGGGAAAATGATGCAAGCTAATCCAGACCTTGCTGCAGCCTTCCAAAATGGCATGTTACAGGGCGTGATGCCCTATGTGCTCGCGCCCAAAAGTGTACAGGACATAGATAACGATATTTTTTACACTACTCGCCTGCGGTTAAATCTGAAAGCTAAGGTATGGGATAACGTCAGTTTTGCTGGTCGCCTCAGTATGTATAAAAACTGGGGTGACTCTACCGGAGTTCAAGTATTTGATTCTTGGCGGTCTTTCACTATGGATGGTACCAGTAGCGGCAATACCAGTGGTGACTGGCTGCGGGTTGAACGCGCCTATTTCGATTGGAAAAATATTAATGGATCAGAGTTTTATCTCTCCATAGGTCGTCGCCCTTCCACCTATGGTCCACCCAGTCACTACCGCGAGAATGAAATGCGTGGCGGCACACCTTCAGGACATTTAGTCAACTTCAACTTCGATGGCGCCACCTTAGGCTACAACCTAGGCGAAATCACAGGTATCGAAGGCCAAGTCGTCCGTTTCTGTTACGGCCAAGGCTTTGAATCACAATGGGGAAATGGCGAGATGTTTGGTGATATTGTCACCAAGGATACTCACCTTGGTGGCTTTAATATCGATGCGATCAACGATGGCACCAACTTCCTCCAGTTCACCCTGTTTGGCGCCAAAGATGTTAATGACGGCTTTAAAGGCACCATGGCCTTCCCTACCCAGCTTGCGGGCATTTTCGCCCCCACCATGTATCAAGATATGCAAAAGTTCGACAACTTTAACTTTGTTACCCGAGTACAACCCAGCGGGGTTATCGGCGACATGTATCTAGGAGGAATTGGTTTTGCGCGCGAAGAAGCAAACGATATCAAATGGTTTGCATCATTCGGCTGGACTCGCGCCGAGCCTAACGGTAACGCAGGCATGTTTGGCGGCATGTTATCCGATGCCATATTTGAAGCCGAGCTAAACAGCACTGGTACTGAGATTATTATGGTGCCTAAAACCAGTGACGATACCGAAGCCAAAGACGGTTATGGTATTTATGTCGGCGTACAAATTCCTGCTCCCTACGGCAAATTGGGTCTGGAATATAACTATGGCTCCGAATATTGGACGCCTTTTACCCAGGCACAGGATGACCCTATTGGTAGTAAGTTAGCTACCCGAGGACATGTAGCAGAAGCCTATTACATCTTTGATATTAACCCCAAAATGTTTATCAAACTTGCTGGCCTCTATTACGACTACGAGTACACAGGCAGCGGTACACCTGTGGGTGCTCCACAAAAAATCGACGATGTGCTAGCTGGCTCTGCTTATTCCATGTTGCCAGTGGTTGATACCGCGTTTGATGTCAACGCCTCACTCACCATCAACTTCTAATCCGTCATTGATAACAACTATCAGCCCTCAGTTACATCGAGGGCGGGAGTACAAAATGAATAAGCTCATCCTCATTGCCTTAGCGAGCATGACATTAAATGCCTACGCCGCTAATCCCCATAAAGAGGCACTTAAAGGCCCGTTTACCACAGGCTCACAGGTGACCACACAATGTTTAGTCTGCCATGAAAATCAAGCGACTGACGTGATGAAAACCTCCCATTGGACTTGGGAGTTAGAACAAAAACTTCCCGATAGGACAGTCGTAAGAGGTAAGAAAAACAGCATTAATAACTTCTGCGTTGCCATTTCCAGCAATGAACCCCGCTGTACCAGTTGTCATGCGGGTTATGGTTGGAAAGACAGTAACTTTGACTTTAAAGATAAAACCAAAGTCGACTGCCTAGTTTGTCACGACACTACAGGAACTTATGTTAAAGATCCCGCTGGGGCAGGTGAACCTATGGCAAAACTCGATCTGACTAAAATAGCTCAAAATGTTGGCGAACCTGTACGGGATAACTGCGGTAGTTGCCACTTCTATGGTGGCGGTGGTGACGCGGTAAAACATGGGGACTTAGACTCATCCATGTCTTATCCAGACAAAGCGACGGATGTGCATATGGATAGCGACGGTAATGACTTTCAATGTCAGAACTGCCACACCACTGAGAAACACATGATCTCAGGTAATGCTATGGGGGTTTCACCCGGTGGTGTCGACCATATTGGCTGTGAAAACTGCCACGAATCAGCGCCACACGCGAACAAAAAACTCAATACTCATACAGCGGCAGTTGCCTGTCAAACCTGTCATATTCCGTATTTTGCTAAAAACGAACCGACAAAAATGCGCTGGGACTGGTCAACGGCTGGAGATGATAAAAAAGAAACACTCGACCAATACGGTAAGCATACCTACCAAAAGAAAAAAGGAGATTTTGTTTGGGAAAAAATGGTCAAACCCCAATACGCTTGGTACAACGGCACAGCCAATGCTTATATGGCAGGTGATAAAATGGATCCGAGTACAGTCACTAAATTGACCTATCCCATTGGCGATATAAATGATGCCAAAGCAAAAATCTATCCTTTCAAAGTGCACACGGGTAAACAGATTTACGATAAAAAACTCAATATTTTTATCACACCGAAAACCTATGGCAAAGGGGGATTCTGGAGCGAGTTTGATTGGAACTTAGCGGCAAAACTAGGAATGGAAGCGAACACGACTATGCTTGAGAAAGGTATCAAATACAGTGGTGAATATGACTTTGCAGCCACTGAAATGTGGTGGCGGATAAACCATATGGTGTCACCCAAGGAGCAAGCATTAAATTGTAACGACTGCCATAACAAAGGCACAAGACTCGATTGGCAAGCCCTAGGTTATCAAGGTGACCCGATGAAAAATAAACAAGGGCCAAAACACAAACAGCCTTGATTGAATCGTTCACTGATTTGAGCATCACAGATATCTTACTTTTAGTAAGGCATCGAAGTGAACACAACTGATGAACCAAATCGAGTTCCCGGTAATACCCTTTGAGATCTTAGTTTTTACTAAGATCTATTTTTTTATTATCTTGTTACTCTCACCCAAAAAGACAATTAGACTCAGCCATTCTTCGGCCTTGCCCCAGTTTGTCTCATTGAGTGACTCAATACGGTAGTTTGACTCTGTTTACCCCCCAAATCATCTGATTTTTATGGCATTTATTTTGCGTAGTCATAGCGTGTTCAATTACGGCAATCAGTATGACCTCGGGCAAAATTTCCCAAACAGTATCCAATCCTTCATTCAACCGTGTACTCGGTGAAACCAGCGGCGCTTTTGCTGACTTAGGCACTTTTTTACCTTTAGTCTTGGGCTTAATTGCCCTAAACCAATTTTCGCCCCAAGGGATATTTTTAGGTTTTGGCCTATTCGCAATATTAAGCGCCTTATTTTATCGCCGCCCTATTCCCGTCCAACCCATGAAGGTCATCGCGGCCCTCGTTATAGCCCAAGGCTTAACCCCAGGCATGTTGCAGGCGAGCGCCATGTTGATGGGCGTAATCCTGCTAATATTGGCCTTTAGCGGCGCCATTACTTGGTTAGCCAAACAGTTATCCCAAGCTGTGAGTGTTGGCATTCAACTCGCCATAGGTCTGCAACTGATGTGGATGGGCACTAAGATGATGAGTGAATTTTGGCTGGTTGGCGTGGGGGCATTTGTACTGTTATTTATCAGTAAATTTTTGCCGCTGCGCTACCTTGCCATGCCCTTAGTCATAGCAGCGGGGATGATTTGGCAAGCAAGTACACAAACTAGTTTAGCCACTAACTTTGATATTCAAGCAATGACAGCGCCATTTCAATTAGCGTGGCCGACATCAGTTGAATGGACCTCTGCCGCCCTTTTGTTGGTTTTGCCACAACTGGCTCTCACCTTAACCAATGCAGTGATTGCTACATCAGTAATGGCGCAGGAGAAATTCCCTGAAGATGCCGCCAAACTCACACCCAAAAACTTCGCCATTAGCTCAGGTCTTGCCAACTTATTGCTCGCGCCCTTTGGTGCCTCGGCCATGTGCCACGGTGCGGGCGGACTTGCGGTGCAATACCATTTTGGTGCTCGCACTTATCTGGCGCCGTTAATTTTTGGCAGTACGTGCTTAATGATAGCCCTGTGCTGGGGTACTAATATCGCTTGGCTATTAAGCCTTATTCCTATGGCAATCCTCGGCAGTTTACTGACCACTGCGGGGCTGCAATTAGCATGGTCGAAACGCTTAATCGATGGTAAGCCCTTCTGTATCTTTGTGATTTTATCAACCGCTGTGACTTGCCTCGCTATAAACGCCGCTGCGGGACTTGCCGTGGGGATAATTCTGGAGCAGGGTCGCCGCACTTGGGCCATGTTGGCCATGCGTTAATCACTTTCGACTCGCAGTAATAAGGGTTCCCAAAAACAAAAAGCGCGTTAAACAACGCGCTTTTTGTTAACCATTAAAACCTCTTCCAACAAAGCTACAGCAGGCTAAAATGTTCTTGCAGGATTGGTCGGTGTGTCCTTTTGCGCCAGCGCCCACTTAGCAATAGCATCTTTACGCATAAAGCCTACATTGGTGTGATCTTTAGCGTACTGAATAAACTTATCTAAAGCGGTCACAAGTCCAGGAGCGCCACCAATACGGTCGTGCACACTGATCGACATCATCCGTCGCTGCGTCGAACCTTCTTGATAGAGCATATCGAACTCATCCTTTAGTTCCTGTAAAAAGGCCGCGGCCGTCATAGCTGTGTTGCCACCAAAACGTCCGATATCATTGTTACGTAAAGTGTAAGGCACAACAGCAAAAGGCTTATTTCCTACAGGGATAATTGAAGGTTCGTCCCGCGATAGATCATCGATATGATAAATAAAACCTAAGTCCTGCAAAATATTGAGGGTTTGAGTGCTGTGGCGCATCCAAAAGGCATTAAAACCTAAGGGGCGCTGACCTGTGATCCTTTGCAGCGTCTCAATACTCGCCACATAGGAGGCGCGTTCCTCTGCTGGCGACATGCTGTATTGTGGCGTCCACGTTTGTCCGTGACCCGAAATCTCATGCCCCTCATCTGCAACTTGTTTGGCAAGTTGAGGATGTAGCTCGGCGGCGCGCCCAACCATGTGAGAAGTCACCTTGATATTGTGCTTACGCCACAAGCGCAGCAGCCTTGGAATGCCTTCGTTCATACCGTAATCGTACCAAGTCGGGGTGATAGTATCTGGGTAGCCCTTTTCCATCGGCGGAAACGGCCCTTCGGCATTTTTATCTTGAGCACCTGCTTCAAACTGCATTGAGATTGAAATCACTAACTGCTCACCACTTGGCCAAAATATTTTGTTCATACCATTGCCACCTGAACTTTTGGAATCATTTTCTAAGGTATCTAATGATGGTAAACCAATAGCAAGCGCCGTTTGGCTTAGGCCGAACCCAGCAGCGATGGCGCCACCTGCCATTAAAAATCGTCGACGTTGATTCATGATTGAGTCCCTGCAGCTAATTGAGAAAATAGCGTTTGATAATCTTCGAGGTGCCAGTTATCTGTGATGAAACCATCCCGTACTCGATACATGTCAACAGCACGAAAATCGATTTTCTGCCCTTGGCCTTTTTGCTCACCAAAGACACCAGTGAAGCGGCCATTAAAACGCAGACGCACCACTGCACGATCGCCAACGACTAGCAAATGCTCAACTGAAACAGAGAGATCGGGGACCGCTGCCCTAAATGCCTTTGAGGCTTCGAGTGGACCCGTGATTCCCTGTGCGCGGCCAGCGGGCAGAGTACGGTCGATAAAACCAGTCGCCAATGCGCCGTGGGCAAAACTTGCATCGCCCGTGTGCCAAAAACTGGCATATAACAAAGCGGCGCGGGCGATAGCTTGTGCCTGCGGTGATTGATCAGAAATCGTTTCCATTGCCGCTACTTTTGGCACTAACGCCGCTCGCACTTTAGCACTATCCTGTGTTGTAGCCCCTTGAGCGGCTAACGCATCCATGCTCAGACTTGCTAAGCTAAAACCCACAATAGCGATACCTATAAAGCCTGAAAACCATAGACTTAAGCTGAGCCAAGCGGGTAAGCGTTGAACATACAAAGTGTTAACCCGATCCATTATGCCACCTCATCGTCAGCGGATCGGATGACGGCTCTCAATGCTTCGTTGTGTGTAGGATAATCGGTATAACCCGCCGCACTACCGCCAAACAAGGGCCCTTTGTCGAATGCAGATAAAGGCAATTGATGCATTAAACGGTAAGGCAAATCAGGATTCGCAATAAAAGGTCGACCGAAGGCAACTAAGTCCGCATAACCGTTATCAATCACTTCATTGGCACGCGCCACATCATAGCGACCCGCAACAATAATGCTGCCCTTAAAGACTCTGCGCAGCTCGACTCTAAAGGATTCTGGCACCTGCGGCGCATCATCCCAATCCGCCTCAGAAAGATGTAAATATGCCACGCCTAATGCCGATAAATGCTTAGCCGCTAACAGAATAGTGTCTACAATTTCAGGACACGCCATATCTTTAAACGTCACGTAAGGGGCGAGGCGAACCCCGACTTTATTGGCACCAATTTTCGCACTCACGGCTTGGACAATTTCGAGTAAAAAACGAATGCGATTTTCCTGAGAACCGCCGTAGGCATCAGTTCTGTGGTTTGAATTGGTGCGTAAAAACTGGTCAATCAGATAACCATTGCCGCCGTGAATTTCGATGCCATCAAAACCCGCCGCAACCGCATTCACTCCCGCCTGTGCAAAATCGGCCACAACGCGGTCGATATCCGCTTGCACCATAGCCTTAGGTTCTGGGCAATCCACCATTTGCCCTTCAGGATGCGCTTCATCCACAATCCATACTTTTGTGCCAACGGGCGCAATGGCCGATGGCGCAATCGGGGCATTACCCTGCTGAAAAATCGGGTGCGATACCCGGCCAACATGCCAAATTTGATTGAAGATTTTACCACCAGCCTGATGCACTGCCGCTGTGACTTTTTCCCAGCCCTCAATTTGCTCAGCGGTATACACGCCCGGCGTAAATGAATAACCTTGGCTGTCATCGGAGATTTGTGTCGCTTCTGTTATGATTAACCCCGCCGAGGCGCGCTGGGCATAATATTGCGCCATCAGATCATTAGGAATATTGCCTGGCTGCGTAGTACGCGCCCGAGTCATAGGGGCCATCACAATGCGATTGTTTAATGCCAGTGACGCTAATTTGTAAGACATGAATAGACTCATACACACTCCGAACCAGAAATTAAGATGAAACATCAGTGGTGCAATTGTGCATTAGTTAATCTATATTGATAATCAGGCTATTATTAAAATCATTTTCAAAAATAATTTGATATGTATCATTTAAACGATCTGCAATTAGCGCTGCGTATCGCAGCCTTAGAGAGTCTCTCGGCAGCCAGTAAAGAAATAGGCATGACGCCGGCAGCGGCAAGTGCCGCGCTGCAAAGATTAGAGAAAAAGCTGGGATGTCAGCTATTTGCTCGCTCGACGCGGCGCTTACAGCTCACAGAAGAAGGGCGGATCTTTCTCGATTCGGCGAAACCCGCACTGGCGATTCTCGAAACCGCCAGCGCCAATTTAGCCGAACACAGGGGTGAGCTTAAGGGCGAAGTACGCCTCGCGTTACCTTCGGATATTGGTCGCAGCCAGATCCGTGCTTGGCTCGATGAATTGATGGACAGCGCCCCAGAACTGACAGTGCAGCTGTATTTTGGCGATCATATGACAGACTTAATCGACCAAAATATCCATTTGGCTTTGCGCTATGGTCAACTTGACGACTCAAACCTTAAAAGGCGTCAGCTCGCCATGACGCCAAGGGTACTGGTCGCCTCACCCGCTTATCTGGCACAACACGGCACACCAAGCACGCTAAATGAACTGAGCCAACACGCAGTACTGATCTTAAATCGCGGCGGTGAGCCGTGGCAGAAATGGAAGTTAAGTCATAACGGCGCACCTGTTGAAATCGAAGTCAGGGGCCAACGTTTCTGTAACGATGGCGCAGTGATCCGCGACTGGGCACTCTCAGGTCGTGGGATTGCCTATAAGAGTTGGCTCGATGTGGCGCAAGATGTGACCGAAGGCAGACTCCACTTAGTGCTAGCCGATAAAATAGCCCCACCGATCCCACTGCAATTGGTATACCTACAAACCGATTATCCAAGCCATAAGATCCGTCGCACCATAGAGTTTTTAGTAGAAAAGCTCAGCCAGTTCTCCCAAAACTATCCACTGCCCTAAATTACAAACGTCCAAAGTATCCTAATAGAAAACCACGATAAACAAGTGGTCATGTGAAGAAAATAACCACCATCAAGTCGTTGCTAGATGATAGAAAACTAAAAGTAAATATGCCTTATAGGTTTAATGTCGTTGAGATGATGTAGTACCTGTGTCAACCAAAATGTAAGGCCAGAATACTCGAAATCAACGTCACTAATAATGCAAACATAATGATAAAGCTAAAACGATATCAAGCAATTACCACCAAAGTTGTATAAAAACCACTACCCTGTCAAAACAAATTCCTATAGCATCATTCACACCAATTAACATCGTCGTAGTAGCCAAGTCGAACAAGTGATTTATGTCTCGCAAACAACGCTACACATTAATACTCAAACGTTAAGTGAAAGCATAAATTCAAATATGGATAAGAAAGCGAAGAAAATATTATTCTCCACCTACTGGAAGAATGGATGGATAGACTCAAAAGATAGACTCTTATCTGATGGAGATTTTGAGTACGCAAAGTCACAAGGATTAATGTTTGATCCGATTTCGATTTCTCATGATGACTGCATAGATACCATTGCAAAAGTAGTAAAAACAATATCCAGAGCACAAATTGCTAAAGGTTTTTTAAGTAGCCTGACAACTCGCCGCTTAGACTTAAGATCTTCTTTATCATCCTATTCAATTGCCAAAAATATCCCAGAGCATAAATATACACCCGTTATATCCGGCACTTCATATTCCGACGGAAAACCAACTTCACACTCCTACACCTGCGGTGTATGCCGAGACAGCAAATACGGGATAAGGGGCAGTCACAACTATAACAACACAGATATAAACGTATTGAATTTCGAGCGTATCAAATGGGGTGGTGTCCGTCATGGCGATATTTTATATACATATTTTGACTTAAACCAATTTATAAATACGGATATCCCTGGCCCAACTGATGAAGACTTAAATTGTTTCAAAGAAATATTAAGCACTATCGAAAGTTCGGAACCTACTCATTATCCCAGTGCCCTTGAAAGAAGATTGGCTAAGATCGTAAAGTCCAGTAAGGCAGAAAGGCAGGTATTAATAGAAATTTTAGCCAGTATTGGAGTGTTACGACCAAGGAGCTACAATCGGCCTTCTAAAGGCAAAAATGACTGGGTGTTCGCTGAGTATTGGCGAGGTGAAGATAAATACTGCCATAAAACTGTCGATGAATATTTTGGTAAATATCTACAGTTATGAATGAAGTGGATCAGAGATCAAGCGATGGCTTTTCCCCCAAAAACTAACCGCAAATAAGGCGCGGGAATGACTAACTGTATCACAAAAGGTGCGTAATGCGTTTAGAATTAACTCTCAAGAACATGTTGGATAAAATTGAATCTTTAGATTGGAAGTGGGATGTATATATACCTTCTAATAAAGAAATTAATGACTCGATATTATGTCTTGTACTTGACGATGACACAGAAGAAGATCGTGGTAGTGATGATGAACCAATTTACCCAACATCTATTGGTTATAAAAGCTTCTTAAGTGTGTCAGATTTGCAAAGTATTAAGAGTAATTTGCTGCAACAAAATTCTGAAGCTGGGCTAAATGAATTAATTAGTGCAGCAAAATATTATTATGAAAATGATGCTTTTATTAATATTAACCGCTAACCAATAAAAGCTGTCGGATGCTTCGCTAATGCGCACATTAAGGGTTACTCATAAGTGTATAACCCTATTCCTTGGGAAGAACGACTGTCACCACACAGCCCTGTTGCCAAGGGAGTAACGCTTGCGTGGATTGCTGACAGTTTTCGATTTGAATGCTGCCGTGATGGCGGGTGACCACATCCTTACAGATGGCTAAGCCAAGCCCTAATCCCGCATCTTTGGTTGAGGCAAAAGATGCCATCAACTCACTCGCCTGCCCCTGTAGCCCTTCGCCATTATCAATAACTAACACTTTGATTTCATTTGGATGATAATAGATATCGATCCATAATTGACGCACACGATTATCGCCGCAGGTTTCTAACGCATCTAAGCTATTTTTTACTAAATTGACCCACATTTGGCTTAAACCAACGCTATCGCCCATCAGTTCAAAGGGCTCACCCTGCACTCGCACATTCACTTGCACATTGGCGCGGTCTAGCTCGCGCCGCAACAGAGCTAAAGCTTCTTTCACCACTGGCACTATATCTAAAGGTTCGGTCTTGGCCTGACGCCGCTTGAGTAAACCGCGAATACGATGCACAACCGCTCCAGCGCGAATCGACTGCGCATTAATTTTACCGAGTACATCATAGAGTTCCGGATTATCTTGCCCAAGCCTTTCCAGTTGTAGCATGGCACCTTCGCTGTATTGGGTAATGGCGGCTATGGGTTGATTGAGTTCATGGGCAAGTCCTGCACCTATTTCCCCAAGAATCGCCGCACTTTGCAGTCGCTCAAGCTGCAGTGCCTTGTCCTTTAATTGACGCTCAGTGCTAACTAAAAACTCACTTTTCTGGCGAAACTTATATTCAAGCCACAGGTGATAAATGGTGGAAATAATGAAAATTAACAACAGTGCGCCACCCCATTCTTTATTTTTTGCCATCCATTTGTATACGGTTTGATAAAGTGGTGGTGATGCTCCCTGTAGTTGTAATTCTTTAAATAACTCAATCACTTTTAACTGGCTTACGGGCGCAGTCCAGCCCAAAGTATCGGCGGTAATTGCTGCAATATGATCGGCGGGTAAATCGAATAAGGCGCGGGTAATCGCCATCGTCAGCTTAGGAGAAACCGTATCCGCCGCAGCGAATGACCAGTTTGGGTATAACTGAGTGCTCACCTCACAATCATATCCTGCAGGCGTTGCAGGATGGATAACCCGATAATCGCCCTGATTAACAAGACCCGTTGCGATCATTTCCTCTAAGGTACAAAAAGGCGCTATTGCGGCGTCGGCACTGCCGTCTCTGACTTGATAGATAAGCGGTTCTAACGGGAACCCGAGGAAGCGCACTTGCCCAAAAAACTGTTCGGGTAAAAAACCCATTTTATGCAGTAACCCCATGGCCGCTTGATACCCGCCCAAAGCCTGCGGATCACTGGCGACCACATTGCGCCCGCGCAAATCCTGCAAGGTACGGATAGGGCTGTCGGCGCGGACAATAATGGTCGCGCCTATGGTAAAAGTGCTGCCTTGATGCTTACGACTCTTCATTGTCGCAAGCCAAGACAGCGGGAAATTGTTACTTAGATGCAGATATTGCCCAGGGTTAGTGACGATAAACTGCAAATCATGCTCAAGTAACTGACTACGCATGCCATTAAAATCCACAGGCACGACTTCAAAATGACTATTAGGCACTTGCTCACTGAGGTAATCCATCATAGGTTGCCAACGCTGCTTGGCCTGTAACACGCCATGATTTGCCAGCACTCCGACTCTAAAATGGTTCACTTCTGTCGCTTCGTTGGCATAGGACGGATTAAGCCCAATGACACTCAGCAAGAATCCCATCAATATCGCTTTACACCAAGAGTCAATCGTCATCGCCTCTATTACCCACTCTTATATGCCATTGTCATGGAACGACTTTAGCTCGCAGATAAAAATCAAGCTGTGAAATGTCGCCAAACTCTGATTTATGCCCAGAGGGAATTGGCTAATTTAGTGATGTATCTCCCAAGACCTAGGCTTAAAATTGAGCCCACTCCGCACCCAGCTTAAGCTGATAGCATGCTTACCGCGCCACAAGGAACACCATGTCGATAAAATTGCCACTCTATCTAGTCGATGACGATGAAGCGATTCTGGATTCACTGGGCTTTATGCTCGGACAATTTGGCTATCAAGTGCAAACCTTCAACAGCGGCCGCGACTTCCTTGAGCACTGTGCATTATCACAGGCGGGCTGCGTGATTTTAGATAGTCGAATGCCAGAAATCACCGGCCAAGAAGTGCAGTAAAAATTACTGGAAACCCACAGCCCGCTAGGCGTGATATTTCTCACTGGCCATGGTGATTTACCTATGGCGTTAAGCGCCTTTCGTAAGGGAGCCTGCGATTTTTTTCAAAAACCAGTGTCCGGCAAGGCATTAGTACAAGCGATTGAAAAGGCGCAGCGTGAAAGCCAAGCGGCCTTCGAGCAGCAAAGTCTGCAACATAAATTTGACCAACTGACCGAGCGCGAACAGCAAGTGTTAGCCCATGTGATCCAAGGCATGACTAACAAACAAATATCGGAGGCGATGTTTTTGTCCCTGCGCACGATTGAAGTGCACCGCGCAAAAATCATGAAAAAGCTCGAAGTGAACAATATGGCAGAGCTAGTGCAGCACTTAGGCAATCTGAATTCTGTCTTATAAGTCAATCACCCGTGGTCACTAAACAATCGTTAAGCCTTCTCGCCACGCATAAGGATTTAACCGTTAAACCCTTTTTACCCCGACCATTCAAGATACCGTAACTACACAGTTTTCATCCAACCTGCGACAAGCTGTCGCAGTTTGCGCATTTGGCTTTGTGAAATATCGTATCAGCCCGCACAATCAAGCCATAGGTTCCTTCCTTTGTGCCCCGCAGGCGCTCAAGAAATCCACTGCTTTTTGAACCTCCACCCGAGGGTAACTATACCCTCGGGGATTTTTTGCTTCCATCCGCGAATGCCTTCCTCCAAGATAACAACTAAAGTGGAAATGGAACGATCCAATTCTAGTTCCGTCTGCAAAGCAGTTATATACTTTCCAACCGCCTCAAATAATATGAATCATGGAAGAGCGAATGTTCAAACCTTTAATATTACTTAGCTTTAGCACCTTAGTCTTAACCTGTATGAGTGGCTGCGTTGGGCCACTTAATTCAAAATGTGATACAAATTCCCCCTACAGCAAACAAGAATGCAATGCAGCCGACGCCGCAGTTTATGTTGCAGCCGCCATATTGGAAGGCCCAGATAAAGGTCAAACGTGTAACGATATGTCGGGCAAAGCAAAACAAGACTGCCTCGCTCAACAACAAGCACTGAAAGAATCATTAGAGAAACACGCTCGAAAATAGCATTAAGGAAGATGAATGAAAGCCTCCGTTTTTATTGCCGCGACCCTCGACGGTTATATCGCAACGCCCGATGGGGATATCGACTTTTTAAATCAGCACCCCAGTACTAATCCCGATGAAGACTTTGGTTATCATGCCTTTATCGACACTATTGATGCGATTGTAATGGGACGAAAAAGCTTTGAAAAAGTCCTCTCCTTCGATTGTGATTGGCCCTATGTAAATATCCCAGTGTTTGTATTAAGTCGCAGCGGCGTAACAGTACCGTCGGCGTTAAGTGAGCACGTACAAGTGCTAAATGGCGATGCGGCAAGCATTAGCGAACAACTCAAAACCCGTGGCTTCAAACATCTCTATATCGATGGTGGCCAAACAATCCAAGGCTTTTTAGCGGCGGGGCTAATTCAGGAACTCACGCTCACTCGCATCCCCACTTTACTGGGTAAAGGTATTCCCCTCTTTGGCGACTTAGCTCAAGCGATTCAATTAATGCCAATTCACACGCAGCAATATGACAATGGCTACGTACAAACCCGCTATCGTGTTATAGACAAAATGGCTTTATAAGCCGTTTACATTCGGCTGATTGCATTGAAGGGTGAAGTGATGGCTTGCCATCTTGCTGCATAACCATGTAACAGCAATGTTAAACAACTAAATATTATCAATGGCTTACTAATTGCAAATCAAAGTTCCGTTAGAATATTGTCCTCTAACAAATAGGTGAGCAATATGAGTCGTTTGCAGTCATCGAAAGGTTTTACATTAATTGAGCTGGTTGTGGTCATTATCATCCTTGGGATCTTGGCCGTCGTCGCAGCACCACGGTTTTTAAACCTAGGCCAAGATGCTCACGATGCCAGAGCCAAAACCGCATTTGTGGCCTTTGCCTCTGGTGTTAAGCTTTATCACAGTTGCTGGCTTGCGGGCGGTCACTCTGGTTATATCCAAGATCTCGCCTGTTATGGTGACGGAAAACTCGACTCGACCACCACAGGATTTCCACTAGGAATAGAGACTGCAACCGCTGATGCCGGTGCTAAATTGCAGGGCGATTATTGTGGTCAGTTATGGCAAGGTCTTTTGGCTAATAATGAATTTGTCATTGCCGATCAATACTCTTGGCGCACAGTTCCCAATGTCGACATTGTTTACTGGTATGGTGCCGTCGACATTACCGATCCCAATGCTTACTGCATTTTCAATTATGTCTCGGACGATCGCAGCTTCGGCAGTGAAAACTGGGATCTTAAATACTATCCCTTCGATGGCCGCACTATTGTAGGTCGATCCACCCTTTCCCAATAAGTGCTTATTTTTATTGCTAAAGGAGCGCGAAAGATCGCAAACTCCTTTGGCATTTGCCGCGATTACTTGAATTATTGTCATCCATCCCCATATATATCCCATCATCCACCGCAACTTTTGCTGCGGGCCAGAAGAGGATTCATTGTGACCACTATCGTATCAGTACGCCGTAATAATCAAGTTGTCATCGCCGGCGATGGCCAAGTCTCCCTAGGCAATACCGTCATGAAAGGTAACGCCAAAAAAGTGCGTCGCTTATATCACAACAAGGTACTGGCAGGTTTTGCAGGCGGCACCGCCGATGCTTTCACCCTATTCGAGCGTTTCGAAGCCAAACTCGAAATGCACCAAGGCCATTTATTGCGCTCGGCCGTTGAGCTCGCCAAAGATTGGCGTACCGACCGTATGCTGCGTAAACTCGAAGCCCTGTTAGTCGTGGCCGATGCGGAAACCTCGCTGATCATCACAGGTAATGGTGATGTCGTTCAGCCAGAACACGACTTAGTCGCCATTGGTTCAGGCGGCAACTATGCCCAAGCGGCGGCCCTTGCACTATTGCAAAATACTGAGCTGTCAGCCTTAGAAATCGCCGAAAAATCCCTGACTATTGCTGCGGATATCTGCGTATTCACCAATCAATTCAAAACGATTGAAGAACTCAATTACTAAACAGCCCGTGAGGAATATTATGTCTGAAATGACCCCCCGTGAGATTGTCCACGAGCTGGATGCACACATTATTGGCCAACAAAAGGCCAAACGTTCTGTTGCTGTCGCCCTGCGCAACCGCTGGCGCCGGATGCAACTTGACGCGGATTTCCGTCAAGAAGTCACCCCAAAAAATATTCTGATGATTGGTCCAACAGGCGTTGGTAAAACTGAAATTGCCCGCCGTTTAGCCAAGCTGGCGAACGCGCCTTTTATCAAGGTCGAAGCGACTAAATACACAGAAGTGGGTTATGTCGGTAAAGAAGTCGAGCAAATCATCCGCGACTTGACCGATATCGCCATCAAGCTGACCCGTGAACAGCAAATGGGCAAGTGTCGCCAACGCGCCGAAGAAAATGCCGAAGAGCGCATTCTCGATGCCCTGTTGCCTAAGCCGAAAAACGACTGGGAAAGCACTGAAACCGATTCCAACTCAAATACCCGTCAAGTCTTCCGCAAAAAACTACGCGAAGGCCAATTAGACGATAAAGAAATCGATATCGATGTGGCCCAACCGCAAATTGGTGTTGAAATCATGTCGCCTCCAGGCATGGAAGAAATGACCAACCAGCTGCAAAGTCTGTTTAAAAACATGGGCCAAGCACCAGCAAAACGTCGCAAGATGAAGATCAAAGAAGCCTTTAAGCTATTGATCGAAGAAGAAGCGGCAAAACTGGTTAATCAAGAAGATTTAAAAGAACAAGCCATTGAAATGGTTGAGCAACACGGCATAGTGTTCCTCGACGAAATCGACAAAATCTGTAAGCGCGGCGAAACCTCAGGCCCAGACGTTTCCCGTGAAGGCGTACAACGTGACTTACTGCCGCTCATCGAAGGCTGCACTGTTACCACAAAACACGGCATGGTAAAAACCGACCACATACTGTTTATCGCCTCTGGCGCATTCCAGATGTCTAAACCGTCGGATTTAATTCCTGAATTACAGGGTCGTTTACCAATCCGTGTCGAGCTAGATGCGCTATCAGCCAATGATTTTAAACGCATTCTGACTGAGCCACACGCCTCGCTCACCGAGCAATATATCGCGCTGATGGGCACAGAAGGCGTGAAAGTTGAATTCAGCGAATCGGGTATCGACAGCATTGCGAAAGCGGCATGGCAAGTGAACGAGCGCACCGAAAACATCGGCGCTCGTCGTTTACACACTGTGATGGAAAGGCTGATGGAAGATATCTCCTACGAGGCATCGGAAAAATCGGGTTCCGCCTTTGTTATCGACGCAGACTATGTCAGCGCCCACTTAGATAACTTAGTCCAAGACGAAGATCTCAGCCGCTTTATCCTCTAGTACTAAACTGTTCACCGCCAAGCTCAAACGACTTGGCGGTAAACGACTCAAATGCAAAAGTGTGACTTAAACGAAAAAGCCTGACCAAGGCTCTCGCTTACCCTTTGTATCCTTGGCCGCGAGTGGTTACATTAGTCAGGTGTTATTTTAATGAGTCGTTATCCTATCCTTAGCATTTTCTTGGTAGCCAACCTATGACCACAGCAACGCCCAATGTCACCGATCTTAAACTGAAACGTAAATCACGCATTCTAGAAATCAGTTTCGACAATGGTGAGCAATATCAGCTCAGCTGCGAGATGCTCAGAGTCTACTCGCCCTCGGCCGAAGTGCATGGTCACGGTAATCCAAAGCTGGTCACCCACAAGAAAAACGTCAACATCAGCGCCATTGAACCCGTCGGTAACTACGCAGTGAAAATCGTCTTCGATGACGGCCACGACACAGGCCTATTCTCCTGGAAAGTGCTCTACGATCTCGCCACCCACCAGGTGGATCTATGGGAAAAATACCTCGCCCGCCTACGCGCAGAAAAAGCCTCACGCGAACCGCTGATTGCGATGAATATAAAGTACAACTAGTACGTTAGGTAAATAGACGCTTAATTGTGGGATGTAAACTCTAGAAACAGAGAATTTAACAATGGGTAGCTTGTGAAGCTGTGACTTCTCTTACTGACTTGAGTATCAAAGGAAAGACCATGTCGGAAAAAATCCCCTGCCAAGAATGTAACACCTTAATCCTTCCGAGTACCGCCGAGAAAAATGAGGGTTTATGCATGCCCTGCAAACATGGCATACGTGCAAATCTCGAGCGTGCGAAGGAATACTACCAACAAGAGCGTGAACTCGATAAAACCTGTCCCTTTCGAGCCTTTTGGCGAGATCTTGTTGTTAGGGTACATAACAAAGAACAAGGTTTTTATACGCTTAGACCAGAGGAACAAAACTACTATGCGGTGAACTGCTTATCTGGCGAAGTCTATAATGGTGGATTTATTCAGTATTTCGACAACTCTTCAGGTGAGCATTACGCCTTCGCTGAACGTGGACTTATCCAAATGGGAGCAAGCCACTCGTTAAACTTATTGCACCAAGCAAAACAGGCCGTGTTTGGCGAAAAGCCAGTACCAATCGACAGAGATCGTCGTTTAGCCGCAACCGATAACCAAGACCTGTACAGCGTACTCGATAAGCTCGATGACGAGTTTTATAAAGATCTAGATGATCTCGATGCCAAGCTTGAAAGCTACGCCCTTGATTACGGACTGGTAAATAACACTTAACTGGCGATTGTCGGTAATCACTTAAAGATAAAGGCTATCCTTGGCAGAAATAAGCATAATTGAGCCTATCTTGCTGACCCCATACCGCAGTCCAGCCATTCACATCACTCATGTAAGCGAAATAAATAGACTGCGTTTTAAGACAAACATCTTGAAATGGCGCTTTATTTTTATTAATAAAATGCGCCGACCTAACCAGCACATCGGTACAAACGTCTTCATCCTCCACTAACCAAATAAAATCATCACGCCATTCATCTAACGCTATCGCCGCCTCTGGGGAATAGAGTCTCAACTTATCTTGCGCGAGTACCATTTGCTCTGGAGTCACAGAACATGAAACCGCCAACTTATCGAATACACCTGAGCCGCCAGCCCAAAAAGACAAATCAAATTCCAACCTATCCTCTAGCGGCGTAAAACCCAATAAATTTTCGATAATCATCAAACTTTTAGCTAAATCGGCATCAGGTCTTTGATAACGCTTTTCAATCCCATCATATTCCCGCATACGAACTAAGCTCCTGCTGCGTTAAGTGACGCATTAAAATTGAGTAACATACTATAAAATAATAACTTTTTGATCAATGCACCCAACGATTAAGACTATTACGCCAGTGACTCGCCAACTTTGATTTAAAAATGAGTTATCCCTAAGCGCTTGATGGCGCCATTTGCAGCATAAGTAAGCGCGAACACTGCGATCACATGGTCAAGGATAATGGAATGAAAATTATCAGGCCTACCATTTTAAATCAGCAACTTCATCAAGTAAGGCCTGTGATTTAAACCGTCCCTGCTAAAAGTGGCCTGTACAGTTATCTTCTTGATTTGCTTGTCTTGCTATTAGCTCATTCAAACATCGCGCTCTTTTGAAAACTTAGGCATGAAATAACGCATAATCGGTTGACCTCATGCGCCTCAACTAGCTCTCCTTAAACGGATTTTTGCGTTAACTCATCGCCTTTAAACAACTTATGCCACTGCTCAAGTACTTCGCGGTCAGTCCAACGATTGGCACTGTCGATATCGGCTGGCAACACCACATGCAGATAATTCGACATCACCGCAAAGGCTGCAACTTCGATAGCAAAAACGGCTTCAAGTTCAAACAGTAGTGACTCAACCCAACTACGGCGATGGTCATAATTTTTCCCAGAATAGGCATCATCGCCACATAAAAAAGCACGCCGCACAACGCGGCTATAGCAATGGTAATAGGGAATGTCTTCAAGGCTTATTAAGTTCTGAGAGGACGCGGCATATAAACCTCCTTGTTTAATGCTTAATCAAAACATAGTCGGAGGTTAACTACCACACCATTTAAGCTGGGTGCCTTGAAAACAGCTTCTTTGTAGGCAACCTGAAAGTGCATTATATTGTTGCTCTAAAATGGATGGCCAGATTTATTATTAGCCCTGCATATGTGATAAAACAGTTAAACCTTCGCTGGAAACAAATCTTAGAAATGGAGTATTGTCAGTGACAACGAGAACGGAATTACTCAATAAATTAAGCGCCTTATCGACCGCCGATCCAGAGCACTGTCCGGTAGTGACATTAAATGAGTACTTTTTAGAAAACGAAGATGAAGAGTCTATCGCACCCAATAATTGGGGTTATGGTCGACCATCCATCAAAGAAATCTATCGTTGCTTGAAAGAAATCGAACATAGGTCAGATGTGCAAGGTGTTTATGTTGGGATGCACGATGAATGGTCCGAAGCACTTGAGGATGATGAGCTATGGCCTGCAGCTGAGAACATTCATATTCTTACCTGTGCGCCTCTGGCGGAAGTGGAAGAATGGATTGAAGGAATCGCAGCAGATGGAATGGGGACAGGCTGGCCCTATGGCGAACATCAACTATCCCCTAAGCCGTATGCTGGCTATCATGTCTATACAGTATATTGGGATTAGTGGTTAGCTATCTCACTGTTTATGTGAATTTTATTGCATCAGACAACCCCAAAACATCGGTCTAGGCCGATGTTTTTATATCTAAGGATACCCAATCTCATTTTTGTAATATAAAACGTGCTCCACCAGCCTTATTATATGAATTAGCTCTTGTTATTTAGACTCCCATTGTTAAATTTTAAAAATGGAGTGTTAGTACTCTTTTTAAATACTAACAAACAACCGTAAAACTTCAGAAGTTTACCTTCCCCTGCGAAGTTGCCGAAGGGCGTTGAAGAAAATAGCGTGAGCGAGGCATGGATGCCAAGTTAGCTTTCGGATTCTTTATTTAATTAATAGGGATGTACCACCGTAAGCGTTAGCGATTTTGAATAAGCACGAAGCCCTGCTTATAAATAAAGAGTTAATGCATGTAACTTCGCTAGGGTGAGTGCTGCGAAAACAGCGGTACGAACGAGAGCCAAGGATGGCGAACTGGCAGTTAGACATCGACGTTGTTCGGCAAGGGCCCTTGATTGAAAATCAAGGGGTGAAGCCCCCCGACTTTGACTTTGCTTTAAAAGCTATCAAACCAAGTTTAGATAAACCTCCTTGTCGAAATCATGACAAATACCCTGCTTTGTGATCCTCACTGCAACCCAATTCGTAATGTCCGGCAATATCCCATCGCGAAATGCTTAACCGCGAAAGTCATTCAACGAGTCCACTTAATGCAATTACAGCAATTCCATACCGTCAGGTTAATTTTAGGCGATCAACTCAATGCCCAGCATTCTTGGTTTAACCGTGTTGATGATCAAGTGCTGTATGTGATTGCAGAATTGCACCAAGAAAACACTTATGTGACCCATCATGTACAAAAAATATGTGCCTTCTTTGCGGCAATGGCGCAATTTGCCAAAGAGCTGCGTGCGCAAGGGCATCAAGTGCTCTATTTGAATCTGGATGACACTCATGATGGCACCCAAGGCTATAGCGATCTACTGACGCTAATTCAACATCAGGTAACACAGGTTGGCGCGATCAAGTTTGAATACCAAAGGCCTGATGAATACCGCTTACTCAAACAATTGAGCCAACTTAAGCTCAACACAGCCATGGTGAACTGTGTCGATACAGAGCACTTTATCTTGCCCTTTGACGAAATCGATACGCAGTTCCCCATCGGCAAACACATTATGATGGAGCACTTTTATCGCCGCATGCGTAAGCGTTACAACATCTTGATGCAAGACGCAAAACCACTCGGTGGGCAATGGAACTTTGATGCCAACAACCGTCAAAAACTTAAAACTCAGGATATAAAAGTCTTGCCTGAGCCATTAATGTTTAGCCTCGATGTAACTGAAATTCTCGCTCGGCTTGAGCGTCATCAAATTCCGACCATGGGTCGCATTGATGCACCATTGCTGTGGCCGATAAACCGTGCGCAAAGCCTCGAATTATTAGCGTATTTTTGTCAGGTTTGCTTGCCTTCCTTTGGCCGTTTTCAAGATGCCATGACAGCGCAACATCCCGCCAAGTGGAGCTTGTACCATAGTCGGCTATCATTCAGCCTTAACAGTAAATTAATCAGCCCGTTAGAAGTCATCAATGCGGCCATCGACAGTTATCAAACGAATGCTGAGATTGATATCGCCCAAGTTGAAGGATTTGTGCGGCAGATATTAGGTTGGCGAGAATACGTTCGCGGCATTTACTGGGCGAATATGCCGCAGTACGCCAGCACTAATGCGCTCGATGCCCATGGGACGCTGCCCGATTATTTTTGGCATGGCGACACTAAAATGAACTGCATGCGACAAGCCTTATCCCAATCATTAGATTTTGCCTACGCCCATCATATTCAGCGCTTAATGGTGATCGGCAATTTCTGTTTATTAACCGAAATCGAGCCAAATCAAGTCGATGAGTGGTATTTAGGCGTGTATGTTGATGCTATCGAATGGGTTGAAATGCCCAACACCCGCGGCATGGCATTATTTGCCGACGGCGGCATTGTCGGCACTAAACCCTATGCCGCCAGCGGCTCTTACATTAATAAAATGAGTGACTACTGCAGCGGCTGTCATTACAAGATAAAAGAGCGCAGCGGTGCACTTGCCTGTCCGTTCAATAGCTTTTATTGGCGCTTTATGGACAAACACCGCGCGCGACTGTCGCAAAATCCTAGGATCGGCATGCTGTACCAGACTTGGGACAAGATGGACGAGTCCGTAAGGCATGCCATATTAGCCACAGCCGAGCACAATCTCGTTCATCTAAACCGTTTGTAACTGAGCCTTAGTACTGAGTGTTAGTACTTAGCATTAGTGCTTAGCATTTGTACTAAGCCTAAGCGTGACTCTTGGATATAGAGAGTTTGATATAAAGAGTTTGATATAGATATTTGGATAGGGAGAGTTTGCTATGAAAGTACTTATCGTCGGCGGGAGTGGGGGTATTGGCAAAGCCATGGTTAAGCGAATTCAAGAAAGCTATCCCGACGCCACTGTGCACGCCACCTACTGGCATCATCTTCCCCAAGACAGGCAGGAGAAAATCCAATGGCATGCATTAGATGTGACCAATGAAGCTGAGATTAAACAGCTAAGCGAACAGCTCACTGAATTAGATTGGATTATTAACTGTGTCGGCATCTTACACACCCAAGATAAAGGGCCAGAAAAAAGCCTACAGTCACTGGATATCGACTTTTTCCAGCACAATTTAACGCTCAATACCCTACCCAGCATCATGTTGGCAAAGCACTTTGCTAAGGCATTAACACAAAGCCACTCGGCAAGGTTTGCGGTGATATCGGCGAGAGTCGGCAGTATTACCGATAATAAATTAGGAGGCTGGTACAGCTATCGCGCCTCAAAAGCCGCGCTGAATATGTTTCTCAAAACACTGTCGATTGAGTGGCAACGCACCATGAAACACGGCGTGGTGTTGTCTCTGCATCCGGGCACGACAGACACGCTATTATCTCAGCCATTTCAACAGAGTGTCCCCAAAGGCAAACTGTTTACACCTGAGTATGTCGCCAACAGCTTACTGCCCATCATTGCCAATGCTACACCCTCACAAACAGGGCGTTTTTTTGCCTACGATGGCACAGAGTTACCTTGGTGAAATAAGCTGAAGAGCAAGTCAAGCAGCGGCAACTCCGATGGAGTCTTTCTAAATTAATAAATCAAAGCCGAGGGTTTTAACCCCTTGATAGGATGATGCCCCCAACGCACACCCATCCTTAATCAAGCCTTTTCAAGAACACTGAAAAAATAAACAATTGAAATAAATCATTAAATTATTTTAAAACACTCAAGTGCATCACCCTTTCCGCTTGGCTAAATCCCTATTACCCAAAAGTCCTAATTCAGATTTAAAAGCGTCTAAATGAACGTTGAAGATAGTTCCTTTGTACGATTGTTAACGCTTTTACATTTAAATAACATCTAGAGTCATGCGGTTATTCACGCTTTGCACAGAATAAAAACCTGAGAATTCCCGCCTGAGCAACAGCTCATTCTATTCGGCCATGGCAGAGGGATGCCGACGACCCTGTAGAAATCACAATAAAAAACGCTCGCCCGAGCCAGTTAAGCTGTATGGCATTCCAACGTTATTTACAAAACGGAAAAAGGATTTCAAGCATGATGCTAAACAAAAAACTGTCGCTACTCTTCATTGCTGTGTCGGCTACTTTAGGCACATCCGCATTTGCTGCCGATGTTGTCGATGTCGGCACTCTTAGAAGCGCGTCTTCAAGCAATAACTTAGTGTCTCAGTTCAACTTAGACGCAGGTAGCCAACTCAAAGTCGAGAAAAAACTCAACCTAGGTCAAGGCAAGCAAAAACAACGTTTACAACAATATTTCCATGGCGTACCTGTTTATGGTTTCTCTGTTGCGACGTCACAATCGAGCATGGGCTTTTACAGCGACATGTCTGGCCGCGTATTAAAAAATATTGAAAAGTCGGCTGATTTTGTCAAACCCACTTTAACGGCTAACAAAGCGTTAGATATTGCGATCCGTGGCAAGTCTGACAAAGCCGTTGCAGGTCTAAAAGCTGAAAACAAACAAGCAAAATTATGGCTTTACCTCGATGATGCCGCTAAAACTCGCCTCGTTTATGTGACTTCATTTGTAGTATATGGTGATGAACCAAGCCGCCCATTCACTATGGTTGACGCGCACTCTGGTGAAGTGCTCAAGCGTTGGGAAGGGATTAATCACGCTGCAACGGGCACAGGTCCAGGCGGTAACATTAAGACTGGCCAATACGAATACGGTACTGATTTTTCTAGCTTAGACGTTGAAGTGAGCGGTGACACTTGCACCATGAACTCACCTAACGTAAAAACCGTTAACCTAAACGGTGCCACATCAGGCGCAACCGCCTTCTCTTATACTTGTCCGCGCAATACAGTCAAAGAGATCAACGGTGCTTACTCGCCATTAAACGATGCGCACTACTTCGGCAACGTGATCTACAAGATGTATAGCGAGTGGTACAACACGGCACCGTTAACCTTTCAGTTAACGATGCGAGTTCACTACAGCAACAACTACGAAAACGCCTTCTGGGACGGCAGTGCTATGACCTTCGGTGATGGCGCAACAACCTTCCACCCATTAGTGAGCTTAGATGTCTCGGCACACGAAGTGAGCCACGGTTTCACTGAGCAAAACTCAGGGCTGGTTTACGCAGATCAATCTGGCGGCATGAACGAAGCCTTCTCAGATATGGCGGGTGAAGCCGCTGAATTTTACATGCACGGCACAAACGACTGGTTAGTCGGCGCCGATATCTTTAAAGGCAGTGGTGCACTGCGCTACATGGCAGATCCAACCTTAGACGGTATCTCAATCGGTCATATCGACGATTACTATGATGGCATCGACGTGCACCACAGTTCAGGTGTATTCAATAAAGCTTTCTACACTTTAGCTAACTTACCAGGTTGGGATACGCGCAAAGCATTCCAAACATTCGTAGTCGCTAACCAATTATATTGGACGGCGGACAGCTTATTCTGGCAAGGCGCTTGTGGTGTAAAATCGGCCGCAACTGACTTAGGCTTAAGTGCTGACGATGTGGTTACTGCGTTTGCCGCTGTGGGTATCACCCCTTGTGAAACGCCACCACCACCGCCACCACCAGAAGCTACTGAGCTCGCCAACGGTGTTGCTGTGACAGGTTTAGCGGGTGCATCAGGTAGCAAAAAATACTACAAACTCGATGTCGCTAGCGGTGCAACTAACCTGAGCTTCAATATGTCAGGCGGCACAGGTGATGCGGACATGTATGTTAAATTTGGTCAAGCGCCGACGTCTAGCAGCTATGATTGTCGTCCATACAAGTCAGGTAATGCCGAAAGCTGTGCTATTGATCCAGCTCAAACGGGAACTTATTGGGTGATGGTCAGCGGCTATAGCAGTTACACAGGTGTGAGCCTAGTGGGTGCTTATGATGGCGATGACACTCCAAACCAAGCTCCAACCGCAGGCTTTACTGCAAGCTTTGCTAACGGTAACGGCAGCTTCACAAGCACCAGTACTGACAGCGATGGCGACCTGACATCATGGAACTGGGATTTTGGTGATGGTACAAATGCCGCAGGTGCGAGTGTCAATCATCAGTATGCCCAGTCAGGCAGCTACACAGTCACACTGACTGTAACTGACAACGATGGCGCAACAGCAAGCACTTCGGCAGAATTTGCGGTTGAAGTCCCTGAAGTCGCATTAGAAATGGTAGTAAAAAATGCGAATAAATCTCGTCGCGGTAGCATACGTGTTGCACTCGAATGGGATGGTCACAACGCTGATGAGTACACTATCTTCCGTAACGGTGTTGCGGTGGGTACTTCAAGCAGCTCATCGTTTATTGACCGTTTCACCGACCTAGCTGGCGCAAGCTTCACCTATAAAGTATGTGAAACTAACGGCCCTTGCTCAAACGAAGAAACCGTTAATTTTTAATCGCATAACCTAATCGTGCAATGGCGCTAGCGTAAAATCCTAGCGCTAATTCATCGATTCACTTCTCGTTTTCTTGTTAATGCCACTCGACCCTTTTGAGTGGCATTTTTTATGGTCAAACGGCTCAGCCTCAGCACCTCATAAGGTTTGCCTTAAGCTGTTGCCCCTTGCCCACACGTGGATGAATCGTTACTTCACATGTCCACTTTCACCCACAGGTTTCTTCAGCAATTTACGTTGCAACGTCCGGCGATGCATTCCCAATTGGCGAGCCGTGGCGGACACATTGCCTTGGTTAGCATTGAGCACTTGCTGAATATGCTCCCACTCCAAACGCTTAGGATTCAGTGGCGAATCGTCGACTTCATCTTCTTGAAGAGTATGGGAATGCCCATCCATTTCCAGTGCGACGAGCAAGGTTTGGGTATCCACAGGTTTAGCTAAATAATTATCGGCGCCGAGACGAATCGCTTCCACCGCAGTGGCGATACTGGCATAACCTGTGAGTAACACCATAGTCACCTTGGGCAGCAGATGACGCAGCGGCACAATTAACCCTAGGCCATTGGCTTCGGCAAGCTTCATATCTAAAAGAATATGGCTAGGACGAAATTCCCGCGCCACCAACAGAGCATCACTGGCATCATGGGTTAATCGGCATTCAAAGCCATGGCGTGTTAATCGGCGCCCTAAAATACTCGCAAGGGAAAGGTCATCCTCTACAATCAACAAACGTTTCATGAACTTACCTCGTCACTAACCTTAGTCTTGTGCGATACAGACGACGCCAGCTCCCTTAATATAGTGAAACGAATTTGTGCCACAGTGCCACCTTGGGGATGATTAGCCAAAATCAACTCTGCGCCCAAACGCTCTAAACTGGCATGACTGAGTAGCAAAGCGACACCTAAACCCTTGGGACTTTCTATGAGTAAGGTGCCCAACTGTGGCAATAAATCGGGCGCGATACCAGTGCCATAATCGCGGATCTGCAAGTAGATCTGCTCTTCGTTTGGCGCTATATCTAAACTGATATCCACCTGCGGCGCACCTAGGGTTTCGGCGCTGGCGCGGGCAGCATTTTCAATCAAGGCCATGAGGGCTGGCGTTAAACTCATATCAGTCAGAATACTTTGCTCTGCCAGTTGTTCAGGCATACAAGTGATCAACCAATTCAGTTCAGTTTGCGGCATTAACAGCAAGGTTTTTTGCTTTAAACTGTCCACCAGCTCAATGATCTTTAGTGGGCGCTGGCGGCGATCGCGGATCGACTCCGTCGCTAATCTCAGCTCGGCAAGCGTATGCTCACAGCGACCTAACGCAGTTTCCATCTCGACAATCGTTATCGAGGTATCGCTCATGTCTTCTTTTACTTCATCAAGTAATAACCTCAGACTCGAGAGCGGCGTGGCCAGTTGATGTGCCATCTGCGCCGATACTGTACCTAGGGCTAAGAGTTGCTCCTGACGCAATTGCCCTTCGCGCATATAGGCTAACTGCGCATCTTGGCGGCGCATACGCTTAGTGATTAACGCCACGCTGGTTGTCATCACCAATGCTGAAATCACAAAGTTGAACCACATGCCTAAATAGTGGGAACTCATGTCCATGCCATGGTGCTGCATGGGAGATTCGGGCACAGTAAAGATCATCAGGCTGTAGGCAAAGGTTGAAATAGCCGTCAGTGCCCAAGGCGCCCAGATCGGCAAAGTCACAGCCGCAAGTGCAATCGGCAACAGTAATAACGAGATAAACGCATTGGTCGCGCCGCCGGAAAAGTGCAACCAAGATATCCAAAATAATGTGTCTAAGCTGAGCGCAATAAAGAGGCCGCGCTCCTTAGCAAATAAGGGTTTACGTAGCGCCAATGTGAGCGAAAGGTATAACACCTCCAGCACTAACACATGCACTAACGGCTCCATTTGCAGGCTAAGACCAAAAGTATCGGCGGCAAACGTGGTTAAGCCTATTTGCAGCAGCAAACCTAAGGTTCGCAGTAATGCGACTTGGTCGGCAGCCTGTAGACTGGTCCCTAAGATCTTAGCCATGGCGATTCCTACAGAGTGAGTCCGAGCGTGGCAAGTGCACCACTCGATTGTTCTAATGCTTGGCGCACGCCAGTGGCAAAATTGATTTCAGAACTAATCCCCAGCGCAGCTAAACGCGCACAGCTTAAGGTGCAATCCCTTGGCCGCTTGGCGTTATCTGTCGGCGTCGACTCAGGCGTTAAGTACGCTGTACTGAGTTGTAAAATCTCTCCTAAGGTCAACAACATCTGATACTTAGTCATAGTCTCTACGGCGCTAAAATGATAAATCCCCTGCACGGTAGAATGTTCAATATGCTGTGCAATCATCTTGTCTATGGCTTGGGCAATATCGGCGGTCGAGGTTGGACTGCGTATCGCCCAATGATCAACACCCTGAGCGCGACGCTCAATCAATTGGTTAACCAGCACTAGCACAGCAGATTCACTCAGCTTTTCTACTTGGCCGTAAAGGATTGGCAAGCGTAGCACAGCAAAATCAGCGCTAGTGTCTAGCACGATTTCTTCGCCCTTTAGCTTAGATTCACCATAAAAATTAACCGGATGAGTGGCTGCATCTTCAGCGTACTTAGGTTGAGTGCCATCGAACACATAGTCAGTGGAAATATAGATAAGCCAAGCATTATTGGCCTTAGCTGCCATAGCTAAGGCTTGGCTGGCGGTTAAGTTAAGTGCCAATGCTGCCTGCGGATTTTGCTCGGAAACATCGGGGCGACGCTCGGCGGCGCAGTGCACTATCACTTGCGGCTGCTCGCGGGCGATAAATGCCTCGACATCCAAAGGGGCGGTAAGATCAAGTTTATGCACTCGTTCACTTGCGCGGCTAAAACCCGTGGCGATAACCTCATGTCCTGTTAATTCAAGCTGTTTTACGACAGCTCTGCCGAGTAGCCCAGTCGCCCCCGTGACCATAATCTTAGCCATATCGCCCCATTCAGTTTCAACGCATATTTATGGCTAACAATTCTAAAAGCTTTTCATATTCAACGCACTTGTTTACTCTTCTAAACCAAACTTACTTAGGGTTAACTCATGCAAAATTAACCCAAATACCCATAGGCAGAATTTGAGTACGACACTTCCTCTGATATTAGCTGGCCCCATGCTGCGCTACTGCGATGCCTCACACTTTACCCTGTGGTTTGTAAGTCGTGAGCCATTAACTGAACTTAAGCTGCGTCTTGGTGAGCAAGAGTACCTATTACAGGATGCAGATTTACACTATGTGCCACTTGGGCAACATGCCCATCAATATCTAATAATACTGTCGCGCCCAGAGTTACTCGCACCCAATATCGTCACACCTTACCAAGTGTCTACCGCTCAACATGGTGATATTTTTGCCACGATAAGCCAGCTAAACTACGGCGATGCGTCGACGCCAAGTGTACGTTTTACCCCTGAATTAACTCAAGTATTCCACGGTTCCTGCCGCAATCCGCATCACCACAGTGACGATGCACTGGTCGCCGCCGATACCCATTTAGCCAAGATAATCAACAGGGGTGCGGAGGATGATCGCCCTGCACTTATCATAATGAGTGGTGATCAGGTCTATATTGATGATGTTGCGGGACCTATGTTAAGCGCCATAGGGCAAGTCATCGATTTGCTTGGTCTTAAACATGAGCAATTTGAAGGCGCGAGCATCACCACTAGTGAAGACATTCATTATCAGCCCGCATATTTGTATCAACGGCATAAAAACCTGTTGCCTCATACCCAATATCCGGCTAAAACTGCGCTGTGGCGTTGGTATCGCAATCACCCCATTTTTACCTCCTCCATCGCCGTAAATCATTTGGTCAGCCTAAATGAAATCATCGCCCTGTATTTACTCACTTGGTCACCTGAACTGTGGGAATTAGTGAATATCTCGAAGGATGTCGACGGCTTATCACCCGCCAATACCGCCCGCTGGCAAAATGAGTGGCAACACTTGCTTGGCTTTAAAGCTGGGCTGGGGCAAGTCAGGCGCTTTATGGCGCACATTCCCATTTATATGATGTTTGATGACCACGACGTCACCGATGATTGGAACCTGACGGCTAAATGGGAACAAGCGGCCTACGAACACGCATTTTCGAAACGCATTATTGGTAATGCCTTAATCGGCTACACCTTATTCCAAGGACTTGGCAACGCGCCTGATAAATTTGCCGCCGATATCCGCCCGCTGCTCGATGCGTTTTTTGCGCGACAAGAAAACGAAAGTCAGGATCTGCTCATCGACGAATTACTTAAATTTGAGCAGTGGCATTACACCTTAGAGTCCTCGCCTAAACTGGTCGTGCTCGACACGCGTACCCGCCGCTGGCGCAGTGAATCTAATCTCGCAAAACCTTCCGGCTTGATGGATTGGGAGGCGTTAATGGATTTGCAGCAAGAGTTACTCGGCCAGTCGAAGGTCATTATCGTCTCACCTGCGCCCATGTTTGGGGTCAAGTTGATTGAAGCTGTGCAGCGCACAGCCACTCTGATCGGCGGTTCCCTGTTAGTCGACGCCGAAAACTGGATGGCCCACCCGGGCGCCGCCAATGCACTACTGAGTATTTTTATGCACCGTAAAACCCCAGAGGAGTTTGTGATCCTCTCCGGCGATGTGCATTACTCCTTTAGTTACGACATCAGTATTCGTTTTAGACGCAGTAGCCCTAACATCTACCAAATCACCTGCAGCGGTATAAAAAATCACTTCCCCGAGAAGCTATTACCGATTTTCGATAAACTCAATGGCTGGTTTTATGGCCACTTTTCACCACTTAACTTGCTGACAAAACGTAAACGTATGTTGCTGCGCGGCAGGCGACCAAATGGTGAGCCGAGTAAACGTCTAGTGAATAAAAGCGGAATAGGTATGTTGGAATTAGCTGATGATGGTGCACCAACAAAAATTGCGGTTTTACATGGCGATATGAGCGAAACCCTGTTCGAACCACCCAAACAGGAATAACAGATTAAACGGGTTTATTATGTTTAACCGTTTCAGGCTGAGTGGCACCAGAGCCAGAATCCATCAAAGGCGTATTTTTGGATAACGCCTCATCGGTTTTAGCAGGTTTTGGCTGAGCCTGATTGAAAATCAGTGCTTCTGGCTGCGACTTATTCGACGGTTTTTCATGCGCCATTTGATCCCAAATGATCTTAGGGCTTTGATCTCGCTCGGCATCGGCTTCTGCTGTCGATGCGCCTGACGAACTTGGTTTCTTCGGTTCAATCACCGCACTCGCCTTACGGATCTCGGCGGCAATGTCATTCAGATAAGGCTGCTTAGTCCAGTCACCAAAATACATGGCCCCCACTAATACTGCAGCGCAAAGCAAGATAGAGAAGATCGCAGATTTGGTCATAATGGACTTCCTTTAAACAATCGTAATATGGCTCCCTATGGCAGAGACTCAGATACTGCAGATTGTATTCATACCATCACAGGGCCAAGCACACAATTACACCCGATTATTTCCTTTAAACAGACTGGAAATAATGCTTTCCGCTGACTAAAACTCAAAACCTTGACATTGCATGTCGTGGTGCATCCCGCTCACTGGGTCAATAAAACGTAACCGCTGTGCCATCAACTTAAGAGGCGTCGCAAAGTTATCCGGCCCTTTAGGTAATAAGCTTGGATAAAATCTGTCGTTTAACAATGGCATACCTAAGCTTTGCATATGCACACGAAGTTGGTGAGTTTTACCGGTAATCGGGCTCAAATGAAATAAACCGACATCGCCTTTTATGGCCACCAAACTGATTTCGGAATGGGTATTCGCCTCGCCTTCAACGATTTTCATGGTAAAACTCGGGTCGCTCGGCTGCATGCGGTTTGTTACCGTCCAGTGCAATGGCAAAGTTAAGCAGCCCTTTTGATATTGTTCAATAATCTCAGGAGTCAACTTGGCAATCGCTTGATAGTCTTTACGAATCGCATCGTCGATAAATAGTTGATGATAGAGCGCGCGGGTTTCAGGCGCGACCGTCATCAGGATCACTCCAGCGGTTTCACGATCAAGCCTATGAGCGGGCGCGATAGTATCAATGCCAGTACGCAATCTTAGTCTATGCACCAAACATTCGTTCACATAGTTGCCACTTGGCGTCACAGGCAAAAAGTGCGGCTTGTAGGCCAAAATGACATTGTCATCTTGGAATAGGATCTGTTCTTCGAAGGGGATTTTCGCTTCAACCGGCACTTCACGGTAGTAATACACCCGTGCCGCAGGGCGATATTCAGTGTCCAAGGCGATCAAACTGCCATCCCGCCAATGCACTTTTCCATCGAGGATCCGCTGACGCCATACATCTTCACCTATACGGGCAAAATGTTGTGCGAGAAAGGCAAACACTGTGGGTTTATCTGTGACATTCACAGGAAGCACTATGTAAGAAGGTTGGGCGGCGCGGGCAGATGCTGTCATATCACAAAAAAAGCGGCTATAGAAAGCCGCTATTCTAGCCTTTTTGTGGTTTTTCAGTCCACATGGGACTTGATGAGTTGCAGCACGAAGTCCAAGGTTTTATGGCAATCTGGCTGATTCACTAACACTAATTTATCTTTGTTATACATAGGCAAAACCTCGAGCCAGCGTTGGCTCACCCAAGCGGCGTCTTCCAAATGCACTTGAGAATAGAGCTCAAACAGATCGGGATTCACTTCATAAAATTGCTCTAATGCGGCGCTTATCAACTCAAATTCACCTTTAATCGGCTCTTCTTGCCAGTTACGGCAAGGTAAAGTACGCGCCATCCACAGCTTATCTTTGGCCTGCGCCGCTGAGAGGATGCTGACGCGTTGACGCCCTTCGAGCACTATGCTGAGTGAATCATCTTCTAGCTGATTAAAATCGATAATGTCACATTGGGTGGCAGTGGGATAACAGGGCGGACTACCACTGGGTCTAATGGTGGCAAAGGCGAGCACATACTTTCCCTTGAATACATCGGCCACCATGCGCAGATGACCGGGGTCAACCACGCGAACCTCCACCCGTCCCTGTGGCAGTAACAAGGCATCGCGCATGAGTAACGCCATTTCTCGTGTTTGCATAGCAACCTCCTGCCCCAAATAGAAGGAAACGAACTCAATGCATTCGTATTTCCTATTATTGTAGAGTGTAGCAGGGGAAAGAATTTCCTTCCTGAAGCCGCTAAGGCACAAAGACATTTGCGACCCCGCTATTTTGAATCAGGGCATTTCAACCACGTCATGTCAAACCCAGCTTTCGAGACCAAATCACTTCAACCTAAAAGTGTTCTAGCCGATCCAGCACATTTCCCCTCGCAACAACCGAGGCAAACTCCTCAGCAAGACGTTCACTCAAAGCCACAGACGTACGCCAATATTGCATCCGCTGCGCCGTGTCCAGTTGCTTAAAATCTTCACGGTCGGGGATTTTGCCAAAGGGCAATGAAGCGACAAATTCGGCCGATGGCGCCAACACTAGCGCATTGTGATAATTAGCGCGACCTTGGCGCCACTTCAAGGATTTATCGAACCATCCAGGGCTGATGGTCGGATAAAAATGCGGATACAACGTCAGCCCCTTGGCACGGGATAAAGGCAAATCAAAATGATAGTCGGTAATGCCGCCATCGTAATACTGCCCATCGGCAACGCCTTCAATTTGGGATACTGGGGCCAGCAACAAAGGAATCGACCCCGTTGCTAACATCACAGCATCGACATTAGCCTCAGTTAATTCAACCTGCTGACTGGGTAAATCGTTGAGTTGCAAAAAGGGAGATGCTGCAGCTTGTTGGCTAAAGACCACACGTTCAAAATGCCAGCCTAAACTCCGACGGCTCACTAAGTTGGTCGCCGCCGCCATCGCCAGCCCCGCCGCAAGCGGAAGCTTTGCCGTTAAACGATTTAAATGTTTAGCTCGGCACACGACGAAATGACTGTGAATATGAGCGTTATTAACGATTTCCCTGCCACCGTTTGCCCCTAAAATGCCCTGCACTACGCCTTTAACTTGCGCACTGACTTCCTGCGGTGTTGGCATATTGTCGTAACGCTGACCAATATAAAAATCCTCTAAGCGGCCATAGGCTATGAGGGGATCTTGCTGCGCCAAACACGCTAAACGCCACGCCCCTGAAGAAGCGCCGAGTGTATAAAGCGGTGTTTGTCTGTCTTTGAAAAACTCAGAAAACAGATACTTATCTAACCCAGCGATACCAAGCCATTTAGGTCCACCAGAGGCGGCAAGTAGCTGGGTAAAATGCTCAGATTTAAGACCTTGTTCTGCCAAGGTCTTAAATGCCGTTGCTCCCGCGAGAAATCGTAACGCTGACAAATCTGTGTTCCTTCAAATCAATGCCATTAAAGCAAAATAACGCATTAAACCACGATGGCGCACGTCAATAAACAATTCATATCATCGACTTAACTCAGTCGCAATGTGCATGCGACAACGTGTATTGTGCCGTACAAAGCCTCAAAAGCACGCAGGTCGATAGTGAGGTTTTCATCAATATATTCAACTGAATTTTAAATATTATTTAGAACACTAGGCTCTGAGTTAGCATATTTACGTCTTAATGTAACAATTGTTACAGTGATAACCTTCTCGGCATCAGATTGTTATTTTATCTGCACACCTAAGTTCGAGTATTGGGTCACAAACATCATTGAGAGGTTTTTATGCGTCTAGCCGTTATCGCATTGGCAGTGTCATCCACATTGGTTATTCCAGCAGTCCAAGCCGTAGAGCAACAAACCGGCTTCGAAAAAATCGAGATCATAGGCTCACGCATAGCACTACGCACGGCAACTGACAGTGTTGCGCCGGTCGATATCATTACTGCCGAACAACTCGAATCAACAGGTATGACCGAAACCGCTAAAGCGCTGCAATTTGCGGCGCCAAGCTATAGCTTCCCATTCTCCTCGGTGACTGACGGTTCAGATGCGGTGCGCCCCGCGAGCTTACGTGGCCTGTCGCCAGACCACACCTTAGTACTCGTAAATGGCAAGCGTCGCCATGGTTCTGCCCTAGTACATTTAAGTGGCACTATGGGAAAAGGCTCCTCTAACGTCGATTTAAATGCGATTCCAATGACAGCGATAAAACGCATTGAAATTCTCCGAGATGGAGCCTCGGCACAATACGGTTCAGATGCAATTGCTGGCGTAATTAACGTGGTACTCAAGGACAGCGATCAAGGGGGAAGCGTCTCGGCGCAAGCCGGACAAACCTACCAGGGTGACGGTGAGCAATGGCGTGTAGGCGTTAACCATGGGATCAGTTTAAGTAATGATGGTTTTGTGAATATCGCCCTCGAAGCGCATCACAAAGACAGCACAAACCGCGCAGGATTAGATCCACGGCAGCAATACCCTAAGTTCGCAGATGGCTCAGCAGATCCACGCGAAGCGACATTTAACCGTAAGAGCCACCACGTTGGTGATGCCGAATATGATAATGTCGGTTTGTTTATCAATGCGGTTCAGCCTATATCTACCGACGGAAAACTGTATGCCTTTGGTGGTATTAGCCAACGTGAAACTAAATCGGGTGCTTTTTACCGTTTAGCTCTCGATGCCCGTAACTTACCCGAAGTGTATCCCGACGGTTTTTTACCGCAAATTAACCCCAAAATTATCGATTCATCTCTTACCCTAGGCTATGAATTCAACCTGAGTGACTGGGACATTGATGCCTCAGTAGGATATGGTAAAAATTCATTTAACTATAATATCGTCAATACCTTAAATGCTTCCTTAGGCCCTGAAACTCCTACCGAGTTCGACGCAGGAACGTTATCGACCCGTGAAGCCAATATCAATTTGGATATTTCCCGTTATTTTGCCTTTATAAACGATTCTGAAATTCTGTTTGCGACCGGTGTTTCATGGCGCCAAAACGGCTATGAAATTGAAGCCGGAGAAGAAGATTCGTATATCAATGGTGGCTATAATGGCAAAGCAGCGGGTAGCCAAGGTTTCACCGGTTTTACCCCTGAGTCTGAGGTTGATGAAACGCGCGATAACACAGGCATTTATGCCGAACTTGAAAACCAATTAACCAACGAGTTTTACTGGGCGGCGGCACTGCGCTACGAAAACTACTCTGACTTTGGCGGCAACACGAGCTGGAAACTCGCGGGTCGTTACGATTTTACCGACAACTTAGCCCTGCGTGGCACTATCAATACAGGCTTTAGAGCGCCGAGCGTACAACAACTGTACTTCAGCAATATCTCGACGTTGTTTAATCCCGATCCAGTGACGGGGCAACTGGTTCCTATTGAATCAGGCACCTTCAACACCTTATCACCAGTGACAAAGGCGCTTGGAATTAACGAACTAGAACCTGAAATATCGCAATCATTTAGTCTCGGTCTTGTTTATACCAATAACACTGGTCTAGCGGTAACGCTCGACACTTACCAAATAGAGATTGATGACCGCATCATTTTATCTGGCGCTCTAAGACCCGCTGATAGCCCCGCGGTTGCGACCGCACTAGCAGGTACCAATGCTGATTCAGCACGCTTCTTCGTCAATGCCGTCGATAGCCGAACTCGCGGGATCGATCTTGTTGTTAGCCAAGACTTTGATATTGGCACTTGGGGCGATTTACGGGCGAACTTAGCCTATGCCTATAATAAAACCGAGATCCAAGACATCAATCTACCGTCTATTTTAGGCGGATTAGACAAGAAACTCTTTGATAGTATAGAAAGAACCCGCATGACGTCTGCTACGCCGCATAACACGGGCAGTATTGGGCTGACCCATGAACTCGGGGATTTTAAAACCAATATCCGCTTAAACTACTTTGGTGACTATAGTGAAAGTTATTCAACGGGCGATGTAAACTATAGCGATCAATGGGTGATGGATCTGTCGGTAAGATACGCCGCCACCAATGCGCTAAGCTTTACCGCTGGGGTGCAAAACTTGTTTGATGTGTATCCAGAAAAACGACCAGATAACAATAATTTCAATGGTATCTTTGTATACCCATTAACCAATACCCCCTTTGGCTTTAATGGTGGCTACTACTTTTTAGAAGCCAAATACACTTACTAAACCCGTTTTAGCTAAGTTTAATAATACTTGATGTAGAAACAGGTCATTCAATGGCCTGTTTTTTATGCCGACATGTTTAGACCTGCTTCCAATCGACAAAGCTTATGTCCTAACTGTGGTGATCGGATTATAATCTTTACCATTCGCCCATTTCACTTCCACCATGTCGAGTAGCCGATGATCGTCGATACCTTAAAAAACCGCCATATTTATCAATCCTTAAGCCCTCGGCTTGCGACTGCATTAGAACATCTAGCGACGACCGACTTTAGTCAGCTACCCGTAGGCAATTATCCCCTCGATGGCGACAATATTTTTGTGATAGTGAATGACTATCACACCAAGCATAAGTCGACAGAACCCTTTGAAGTTCATCAAAAATATATCGATGTGCAATATGTTTTCAGCGGTGAAGAAGAGTTTGGTTACTTGCCACTAGCGGAGCAAACACCCTCGAAACCCTATTTTGAAAAACACGATTACGCCGAGTTTGATTACGAGGCAAACCAAGCCAATGCCTCTTATATCAAACTCAAAGCAGGCATGTTTGCATTATTTTTCCCCGGTGACATGCATATGCCCGGCACAGGCGATATCGCCACGGCGGTGCGTAAAGTCGTGATAAAAGTGAAGATCTAAACCTTAAGCCATCTTTGCCGAACCTGAGCGTTCGATTTTTAGAGAAATAGCAACTGAAGAGCGCAGTGATATGCGCTTTGGCTATTTCCGATTAAAGCCAAATATTGCTAAAATTGTCACAAATTTAAAGGAGAGTCCCTGAAATGCCCATTTACGTTGTCGGTCACAAGATCCCCGATTCAGATTCAATCTGCGGTGCTATCGCGTTAGCCTATTTAAAAAACCAAATCGGTGAAGAAGCCATTGCCGCACGTTTAGGTGAATTGTCACCCGAAACTGCTTTTATTTTGGAACGTTTCGGCTTCGAAGCACCGGAATACAAAACCAGCTACGCTGGCGAGCAAGTGTATATCGTTGACCATTCAGAACTGACTCAAGCACCGGATGATATCGCCCAAGCGACTATCGTCGGGATTGTCGATCACCACAAGCTAGGCGATCTGACCACAGATACCCCGTTAGAATGCTGGATCCGCCCAGTAGGTTGCAGCAACACAGTGATCAAGATGATGTTCGACTTTTACCAAGTCGCTATCCCTAAAAATATCGCTGGCATCATGATGTGCGCCATTTTGAGCGATACCGTGATTTTCAAATCACCGACTTGCACCACTGCAGACATTCGCTGCGTTGAAGCCTTAGCTGAGATCGCCGGCGTTGAAGATTTCAAAGAACTGGGCATGGAAATGTTCAAAGTGAAATCAGCCGTACAAGGCACACCAGCACGCGACCTCGTTATGCGTGACTTTAAAGACTTCAACATGAACGGTAACTTGGTCGGTATCGGCCAGTTAGAAGTTATCGACCTATCAGTATTTGACGATATCAAGGCCGAGCTAGAAGCCGATATCAAAGCGCTCAAAGTGGAAGGTAACCGCCACAGCGTTTTATTGCTGCTGACTGACATCATGAAAGAAGGTTCAGAGTTATTGATTGTGTCTGACGATGCGCAGCTGACCCAACGTGCCTACGGTAAAGATACCGTTGATGGCAAAGTGTGGTTAGACGGCGTATTAAGCCGTAAGAAACAAGTAGTACCACAGCTACAAGCAGCATTCGCATAGACATCATATCGTCGCCGAATCGCAACAGTAATAACGTATTAAGGCCGAACTCAGTTCGGCCTTTTTATATTTTTAAGGCAAAATTGATATCACCTGTGCCTTAGCCTTGCTAATCACTGCAAACGAAAACGGGCATGAAACTTTGCTCATAAATCTATCCAACCAGAGAAATTGGCGAGTATGATGGCCCAATCGTCCCATTGATTTAAGCACTTTCATCTATGCCAGAAACGCTACAACATATCATCACCGAACTCACGCCTTGGCTGCAGCAATATGGTTATGTTCTGCTATTTGTTGCGATTGCTGTCGAGGGTTTTGGCATTCCGGCGCCAGGACAATCCTTATTAATTGTCGCCAGTTTATTAGCCGCTACAGGGCAAATGTCACTGCCACTAGTGTTAATCGTCGCTGCTTGCGCTGCACTCTGCGGTAACAGTTTGGGATATTTCATCGGTTGGCGCTTTGGTGATGTGTTGCTTAAGAAAGGCTGGATAAAACCGCAATTGGAAGACAAAATCCATGGCGTTATTGGTCAATATGGCATCGCCGCTTTAGTGCTGAGTCGTTTTGTTGAGGGATTAAAACAATTTATGTTTATCGGCTGCGGTCTCGCTAAAATGCCACTAAAACAATTTGTGATTGGCAATGCTCTCGCCACCAGCATTTGGGTGGCACTCTTTGGATTAGGCCCAGTGTTAATCCGCGATGAAATAGCTCCCATGCTGGCGTTTTACCACCAGCATAAATACCCCACATGGGCTATGGTCAGCCTGATACTCGCCGTGCTAATCACTTTTACTTGGCGCAGGTGGCAAACCAAAAATCCGCAGTAGGCAATTAAGCCTTGCTTACTACTTAAAATAGTTAAGTTACCGTTAGCCACATACTAATTGCGTTTGTTGCTTACAGGCATTTTGAGATTGTTCCGTCGACTCATTGCCTATACAAAAATCTAACCTTATGGTTCTTCTTTCAGAAGTCATTACGTTCGTAGCGGCAGTGGGGACCCAGTTCCATTTTTTTAATATCTGACTTGAGTATTTACCCAGCGATTTTTGAGGAACAGATTTAACGACTTCGATATTTTCGGCCTTACCCGACTCTGAAATATCAAAAGACATGACAGCACAACCAGCAATGCCCGAACGAGCGAGTTCCATTGGATATTGCGGGGCACTTTTATTTTCACGTTCCCAAATAAAACCACTCGTTGGTTTTATATCTGTAACTTGCACATCCCCATACACATTATGACTTTTTGCAAAACAATAGTTTGATACCGCAAAAATAACCAAGGCGGATAAAATTGAACACTTCATATACACTCCATTGTTTAATGAATTAAAATAATGCCTTATCACTAATTATCTTTTGATTAATAACCACTAACCCTGATAGCACTTAAGTGGTTAATAACATTAATATTCATAATACTTATTCACTCAAACCAATGACTCTAAATAAATAGTAAGCCAAAGTTTATTTCAATTTACAAGTTAACCTACCGAACTTAGCACTCCATCGCAAGACTTGACGATGAATGTCGAAATATTTTTTTAATTTTAATGAGTAAAATAAATTTACTTATGAACCATTTATTAAAAATAAAAAGCACTTTTACGTTGTTTGGAACACACATTGAAAGCACTTTCAAAACAAGGTTAAGCTCTTTAAAACTCAATCACTTTATGCCTTCAGTTTCAACCTTAGGTTGAGGTTCTGCACCGTCATTTGGCTTAGCCTCAGGCTTTGATTCCGGCGCTTTAATTGGCGCGGGTGACGCCTCAGTCGCAGCAGGCTTATCTTGTTCCTGTGATACGTTTGGCTCCTGCAATGGTGCATTAACCTTAGGTGTCGGTGAGCTTTGCTCTTCAGGTAAAGGCTCGACAATAATCACTGGCTCTTGTGGCACAGGCGTTTCACCTTCGGTAGATGTTGCAGCTTCTGACTCTGGCGCTAAGGTGCCGAGATCTTGGTTTGCAGGGCTTTCCACCGCATGTTTAGGTAATTGATTTCGATATAAATCAATCATACGCATCACCTCAGACAAGGCTTTACCATGCTCTGGAGTGAGAATGCCATTGTGCCCAGAGACGATTTCGTCAGACACGGCCAGTACCCATACGGCTTGCATATTGGCATCGGGGCAGGTTTGCACGGTACGACGAGCCTGCAGGCGAGCACGAATTTTCCAGCCCGATTGAGGCAGCGTCATCATACAGCCAGGGATTTGATCGTGCGCCATCAAGGCCGAAGGCATCTTCATTGGCGTGGTGCAATTGCCACCAGAGCATTTGTCAATATCGTGAGTAATAGCCCAAGAGTTCCCGACAGCGCGCTCGCCGTCCTTGATGTAATTGAAGGCTTCTTTTACTGCAAAATCCCCCTTCGATTGCAACACCACCATACTCGGTTTTTGTCTATCTAAGCTCACCAACGTATCTAATGGCTGATACTCTTTAGCAGGTACGGCGGGATTTAACAGTAAGAATAAATTAGGATTATCCTGCTGATTATCAATGGCGGCTTTGATGCGATCTTTACTCGCATGCAAAACAACAGCACCGCCAAGACTATGGCCAATCACAGTGTACCGCAGCAGTTTATGCTGTGTTACTAAGCTATCAAGCTTATCCAGCAGCTGTGATAGACCTAACTGCCCGATACGTTTAGCAACCCGTTTACGCTGTAAAATAGTGGGAAAATCTAAGGGTTCAATCCAACTTTTTGCATCATCTGAGCCATCGATCCAAAAAGGATCATATTTATCGCCCCGCCAGCCAACATACAAACCCAACAAGTTACGCTGGGTATCGGACGCGGCCATTTGCTGATAAAACTGCTCAAAGGCAATAAAGTTTTCATCCTTAGGCTCGGCGCTATGATGCCAGCCATGAACAAAAATCAATAATTCAGGGATCTGTGCAGGCTCTGGATGTAAAATTCGCGTCTCTAAACCTTGCCATTGCCTTTCGTCGTGGGGCTGACCTTTATCATTAAACTCAATCACATGAAAATTTTGCTTAGCGATATCAGGGCCGGGGATGTGGTAAGCCTGATCTGGAATAAAAGGAAGTAGGATGCAAAGTAATAACAACATTAAAAACAGTAACTTGTACTGAGTAAACTTTTTCAGGCTCATTTATAACAACATAATTAACGGCCAGGCTAGGCCAAAATAGACGTGCTGAAAGGGACTAACAGCAAAATTGACGAAATTATACGCTAACGCCATTAACCCAGCTAGTGCCTAAGTTGCTTTTCATCTGAACAGCAATGCTGTTTAACGCCAAGTATCGGGAAGCGTGACTTGGCTCCATAACTCTTGGCACAGCGGCTGACTATTGTGCCAGTCGCCGCCGTTAATCCATTTAACCAGCGTATCCCCCACCTTTGGATATGCAATTGGATTAGGTGATGCCGTTTTAAGCCAGCGCTTAACTATGTTCACATCAAGACTCATCATGCTATCTGCGGCCGCTAAAAGTTGTAACGCCGCCACGTTCGATAACTGCTCAAACTGGCCAATCAGTGGTTTGACTAAGAGTTTTTTACCTAAGGTTAATGCTTCGCTGGCAAGCTCAAAGCCCGCATTGCCTATCACACCACCGCAGCTGGCAAGATGTTGCTTAAACCCCTCACGATTAAAACCGTGCCATTTAATGTGCTCAGCAACTTGGCCTTTAGGTTGTTGGCTGTGATATACCAAAAACTGATAATCACTAAAATGAGACAGAAAATGAGCAATCATATCCACATCTTCAAAAGGCAAATAAACTAAAATCTGATGCGTGTGTTCGAATGGGCTGGCATCCACTTCGACAAAAGGCGGCAAAATAGGGAAGCCAAAATGATGCCAATGACACCCCAGCGCCACATCCACTGGTGCAAAATAATTGAGCAGCATCTCATTAAACCAAGTGCTACCGAGTTTTGGCACCGGATGAGTTAACGCCGCCTGATGGCTAATACCAATGGATGGCACGCCTTGGCGCCGCGCAGCCCAAGCCGACACAGGTTCAAAGTCGTTGAGTACTAAATCGTAGCAACTGAGATCTAAGGCTTTAATATCTTTAAATAACGACAAGGACAAATTTTGCCGGACAGTTTGTGGCACATTAACGCGCCCAGAGTGCGTCGCAAACGTCATTCCCGCTTGAACGCGATAATCACCAAAGCACTCCATATCGAAAAACTGATCAGGCTTACGCCCCGAAAATAGAAAGTCCACTTCAATATCTTGTTTCATCAATGCTTTAGCCATGACGCGTGCACGACTTAAGTGGCCATTCCCTGTGCCTTGAACTCCGTAGAGTATTCGCATTACGTATCCTTAAACTGATGAGTGAAGGAGAATTCCCACTAATGAAATGATTAACAGGCGCATATTTGAATTAAATCACTGGATGAACCAGCAATACCGACCCAATCCCCAATGAGGCTCCCGCCAGAATATCTAAGGGATAATGCACGCCAAGTGCAATACGTGAGCCCCCTATACTAAAAGCCCATAAATACGCAACAGGAGCCGCCGCTGGATAGATTTGCGCCACGCTCATTGCCATCACAAAGGCCGCGGCTGTATGACCAGACGGTAAGCTGAAACGATCCGATGGTTCAAAACCACTCTCAAATCCCACTAATGCATGGCATGGTCGTGTACGGCGAATGCTATTTTTCAGCAGTAAATACAGCGGTAACTCCACCAAAAAACTCGCTAACATCAAGTTGAATAGGGCCTGCCCTTGAGCGTGAGTCAGCATCAAGCCCACTGACAAATATAAATACACATGCCCATCGCCACTCGCCGATACCCGCTTTGCATGGGCATATAAACCATGACGTTGGGTGAAACTCACGATATGACAAAACATTCGCTTATCTAAGTCTGCAACGTAACTCAACATAAAACAGGCTCCTTGCTGGCATGCCAGCGAGTTTTACTGCGATGTTAATCTGTGCATTCTCTCGACGACGCTTAGAGTGCTTGGTATCACACAACCGACTCACCAAGGCCCTACTCACGATTGAATTCGTTATTTACCGTTTGCTGGCTAATTTAAAGTTTGCTAATGGTCAAACCCGAATCGAATTAGCTAAAGCACTATTAGATAACTTGAGACTAAGAAAGACCTGTGACGGCTAAGTGACATCTGCTCGAAGGTTTTATGACAAGAAGCATGGCTGGGGCTTTGATCTAGAAGGATTCTAGGGACGTTATGCTGGGGCTAAAGGATTTTTTTCAGGAATAGCGAAAGACTGAGACAGGATATTGTGTTGCTCTAAACGTTAATCTCAAGAGCAACACAATCCAATAAAACTTAGGCTGCGGCGGGAGTATTTGCCTTAGCACGGTAAATTTTTGTCAAATGGTAAATATTAATACAAGCAACAAACGCATTCATGCCGGCCACAGGCCAAGCAGAAATAAACACCCCATAAACCACAAACAGAGTGCATCCTACAAAATTCAACCATCGCAACCAAATGATATTCTTCATCATTAGAGAGATCGCCACCATTATAGAGGCAAAATAACCAATAATTTCAATCGTATTTACAGCTTCCATAGGCACCTCTCGAAGGCCCTCTACCGTCCATAAGCGTAACGGGGGGTCCATGCCCCTAAAGCAAATTAAGTTAAGTAAGTTAATTTAAACTTGGGATATAATACCAAAACACGCAACAGAGTTGTAATAAAAAACCGTTATTTAATGACCAATATCAAGTTTTACCGAATAAATTCTATAGTGTGACGAAAATTTACTACAGATGTGTTAACGGCCAAGTGGCAACAATACCGTGATTGATAACACTTTTCTTTTCAATAATCCCTTTTATACTGGCGTAAACTCGCTAAACTGTACGCAACGCGGATCAATAGGAGTGTAAATATGGAATACAACACCTCAGAACTATGTGACATGTACTTAGATGTCGTAGATGTAGTCGAGCCCATGTTCAGTAACTACGGTGGTTGTAGCTCTTTTGGCGGTTCTATTAGCACCATCAAGTGCTTTGAAGACAACGGCCTAATTACCGAAGTCCTACAAGAGGATGGCCAAGGTAAAGTCTTACTCATTGATGGCGGTGGCTCATTACGCCGTGCGCTGATCGATGGTGCTATCGCTGAACTTGCGGTTAGCAACAACTGGGAAGGCATTATCGTTTACGGTTCTGTACGCGATGTGGATGCATTGGAAGAATTAGACATTGGTATTCAAGCCCTTGCCTCTATTCCAGTGGGTGCTGATGGCAATTCAGTGGGCGAAGTGGAAATTCCAGTCAATTTTGGCGGTGTGACTTTCTTACCCGGCGATCACATTTATGCTGATAACACAGGCGTGATTTTATCACCTGAACCACTCGACATTGAGTAATCTCACTGTTCAGTCAAGAAAGCCAGCTAAGCTGGCTTTTTTATTCACTATTTTCAGCGTTTCCCCATTGAATCATCGCCCCACTCTGGCCACAATAGCTCGACTCTGGCCGAATAAGAATATCAATCTATGCCTGAATTTATTCCTTTTACCCATACCGATATCGCCTCACTCGTCAGCACAAGAACGGGCGAAACTAAGCTAGGCCAATGCGTCCATCTGGCCAATCACGAACACACGTTAGAGGCAATACTCGCCACTGCAAAAGCTCACGGTGCATGCTTTGCCATTATCGGCGTTGGCGAAGATATAGGCCCACGTGCCAATTTAGGCCGCGGCGGTGCAACCGATGCGTTCACAACCAGTATGCGCCAATGGCTCAATTTACAATCGAATCGTTTTCTTTCTGGCGCCGAATGCCTAGTGTTAGGCCAAGTGAACACCGCCGATCTGCAGCAACAAACTACGAGCAATACAACAGCTAACAGTGACGTCAACTTAGATGAATTACGTGATGCGGTGGAGCAACTCGATGAGCGCGTGATCCGCATCGTCAGTGCGATTTTAAAAGCGGGTTTAGAACCCATACTCATCGGCGGCGGCCACAACAATGCCTATGGTTTGTTGATGGCAACCTACGGCCACTACCAACGCCAAGTCGCCGCGGTGAATCTTGACCCTCATTCGGATTTTCGTCTGCTCGAAGGTCGTCACAGCGGCAATGGTTTTAGCTATGCAGCCGATCGCGGCGCCTTAGGTTGCTACCATGTACTGGGTTTACACGAGTTAAAAAACAGCGAAGCAAACCTAAGCCAACTCAGCGAATTTGGGGGAACTTGGCATAGCTTGCAACAAATTTGGGTTCGCCGTGAAATCAGCCTTAGCCAAGCTTTACTTGAAATCGCTGCCAAACTAAATGACAAAGGTTTACCCGTAGGATTAGAACTTGACGTCGATGCTATCGCTAAAATGCCCAGTAGCGCCTCAACGGCAGCGGGTGTGCCATTGCTCGATGCGGCGCATTATGTCAGCTATATCGCCCGCCACTGCCCATGCGCTTATTTGCATTTAGCCGAGGCTGCACCAAGTTGCCACGAAGCGGGGATTGAAGCCGGTTTTAGGGATGTTGGCCAAAGCCTAAGCGAGCTTATCTACGCTTATGTGCAGGCTCGCATGCAATTTTTGGCACAATGAATATCACCAGTTACACCCAACTGGGCGCTAAGCTATTCACCAAATCCTGATATTGTGGTCTAATGCCAGTCCATTTTACGTGGTCGCTAAGCACTTAATCCTACGACTGTTCAGGAGCGCCTCAAGCTAAGGCATTGCAGTTAGTTTACTAGCTCGATCACAGAGTGATAGATCAAAGATTCAGCAAATGCAGGCGATGGCTTACACTCGCAACTAATACATTGCAAAACAATAGGAACACATTGATGTCTGAGGGCGAATCTAAAAGTACCCACTTTGGTTACAAAACCGTAGAGGCCGATAAAAAGGCTGAACTCGTTGCCGGCGTGTTTCATTCTGTTGCCGCTAAGTACGACATAATGAACGATGTGATGTCCTTCGGCATTCACCGTTTTTGGAAACGTTACACCATTGAAGTCTCTGGCGCCCGCCCTGGCATGAAAGTGCTCGATTTGGCCGGCGGTACAGGTGACTTAACCGCAAAATTCTCTCACTTAGTGGGTGATAAAGGTGAAGTGGTTTTAGCTGACATTAACGATTCCATGTTAAAAGTCGGGCGCACTAAGTTGCGCGACAAGGGCATAGTCAACAATGTCAGTTATGTGCAAGCCAACGCCGAAGCACTGCCGTTTCCCGATAACCACTTCGACATCATTACCATCGCCTTTGGTCTGCGTAACGTGACCGATAAAGATGCGGCGCTGCGTTCAATGAATCGCGTGCTTAAGCCCGGTGGCAAGTTATTAGTGCTAGAGTTCTCTAAGCCTCAGCATGAAATTATGCGTAAAGTGTATGATTTATATAGCTTCAAAGTCTTACCTAAGATGGGTGAACTCATCACTAAAGATGCCGACAGCTACGAGTATCTGGCAGAATCGATCCGCATGCACCCAGATCAAGACACATTAAAACAAATGATGGTTGATGCAGGCTTTGAACAAGTCGACTACACCAACATGACCGACGGCATTGTCGCATTGCACCGTGGTTATAAATTCTAATGATGCCGCAAGAAGTTGTGCTGCTTGCCTGCGCCGCAATTGAAACGGGTCTGAAAAAACTTCAGGCCCAAGCGGGCGACGATTATTCGCGCCAGCGCCAGTTGCATGGCAAAGTGTTTCGTATCCAATTATCACAGCTCAGCTGGCCATTCTATTTAGTGTTTGCCAAAGAGATCCAAGTACTGAGCCGCTATGAAGGCGATATCGATGTCAGTCTACATGCCGATGCGACGACGCTTTACCGCGTGTCCGAAGGCGCCAACCTAACTGAACTAATCAAGCAAGATAAACTCAAGCTTGAGGGCGATCTCAATTTATTACAAAGCTTTAGCCAATATCTACGCGGTATCGAATTTGACTTTGCCGAGCCAATATCCCGTTATTTAGGTGATGGTCTCACTCACAAACTCATCTGTTCTAGCCATCAGGCAAAAGACTTTGCACTCGAAGTGTTGCGTAAAACCCGCTCCCACTTAGGGGAACTCGCAGTTGAAGAGTATCGCCTCGCACCGCACCCAATTGAGTTAGTGCACTTTCGCGATCAAATGGATGATTTAGTTGCCGACACTCGCGCGATTGAACAACGGATTGCCCAATTAAGAGACCAAATTAAGCCATGACCTTTGCCAGTATCCGCCGCGGTTACCACGTCATCAAGACCTTACTTCAGTACGGGTTAGATGACGTATTGCCGCCAAAGATGACACCTTGGTACTTTAAACTCGCCCGTAACAGCCTATTCTGGATCCGCAATAAGCATAAAAATAAGCCCGGTGGCGAACGCTTAAAATTGGCGATGCAGGAACTCGGCCCCGTTTATATCAAGCTTGGGCAAATGCTCTCAACCCGCCGCGATTTACTCAGCGATGAATGGGCCAGTGAATTGGCCATGCTACAAGACAAAGTGCCGCCCTTTGATGGTGCACTTGCCCGCCAAGCGATTGAAGCTGAGCTAAAAGCGCCGATTGAATCCCTATTCGATGACTTTAATGAAACGCCACTGGCCTCAGCCTCTATTTCTCAGGTGCATACCGCGACCTTAAAATCTAACGGCAAAGACGTCGTACTTAAGGTGCTACGCCCGAATGTAGAAACCAAGATTCAAGCCGATCTGCAGTTAATGTCGCAAACTGCCAAACTGATTGAATACCTCCTCGGTGAAGGTAACCGACTGCGCCCTGCTGAAGTGATCGAAGATTACCGCGTGACCATTTTAGGCGAGTTAAACCTTAAGCTCGAAGCCTTAAACGCAGTCAAGCTACGCAACAACTTCCTCAACTCAGATGCGCTCTATGTGCCTTATGTGTATGAAGAGTTTTGCTATCCACGCCTGATGGTGATGGAACGTATTTACGGTATTTCTGTCTCGGATATTGTCGCCCTTAAAGCGCAAGGTACCAACTTTAAGTTATTGGCCGAGCGAGGTGTTGAATTATTTTTTACCCAAGTATTCCGCGATAACTTTTTCCACGCCGACATGCATCCGGGCAATATCTTTATTTCCCGCGATCATCCTGAGAACCCATACTACATTGGGCTCGACTGCGGCATCATGGGCACACTCAGCGAAGTCGATAAGCGCTATCTCGCCGAAAATTTCCTCGCCTTCTTTAATCGCGATTATCACAGAATCGCCCAGCTCTATATTGAGTCTGGCTGGGTATCGGAAAAAACCGATCTACAAGCTTTCGAACAGGCCATCAAAGTGGTGTGTGAACCTATGTTCAACAAGCCGCTCGACGAGATCTCCTTTGGTCATGTGTTACTGGAATTATTCCGCACTGCGCGCCACTTCGATATCGTGGTGCAACCGCAATTGGTATTGTTGGAAAAAACCTTACTCTACATAGAAGGCTTAGGCCGTCAGCTGTATCCGCAGTTGGATTTATGGCAAACCGCCAAACCCTTTTTAGAGCAGTGGATGGCCGACCAAGTCGGTCCTAAAGCTATGTTTAAAAAGGTATCCACAAAACTGCCATATTGGGCTGATAAACTACCTGAATTCCCTGAACTAATTTACGATAATCTTAAGTTAGGCAGGAAATTGCTGAGTTCTCAGCAACAAATGCTAGATAAGTATTTGAAATATCAGCAGCAGGCACACAAGAGTAACTACTTGCTTATCACTTCTGCCGTTTTATTGATCTGTGGCACGTTATTGATTAATAGAGACGCTACACTATGGACCCCTTATGTTTGTCTAATTTCAGGCATGATATTGTGGTTTGTAGGATGGCGATCTAGGCCAAAGAATCGCAAATTTTAGCTAGCACTAATTAATCAGAGGTTCATAATAGAACCGATATCAATTAAGAGGATACCTTCATGGGTGGTATTAGTATTTGGCAACTGCTTATCGTTGCGTTAATCGTTGTCTTGTTGTTTGGAACTAAGAAATTACGCTCTTTGGGTGGTGATTTAGGTGGTGCGGTTAAAGGCTTCAAAAACGCCATGTCTTCAGAAGAAGACAAGAAGGCATTAGAAGACACCGAAGCGGCTAAAACAGCGCAAACAACTCAACAGGCGACTGAAAAGAAACCTGAGTCTAACAAAGAACAGGCGTAACTCTTTATGTTTGACGGTATCGGCTTTATGGAGCTGCTGCTGATCGGTGTTTTGGGGCTAGTGGTTCTTGGCCCCGAACGTCTACCGGTTGCGGTGCGTTCGGTAACGAGTTGGATCCGTGCGATGAAACGCATGGCGAACTCGGTAAAAGAAGAGCTTGAGCAGGAGCTGAAGATCGAGCAGTTGCATGCCGATCTTAAAAAAGCCGAGAGCAAAGGTTTATCTAACCTCTCACCTGAACTCAAAGAGTCTATTGAGCAACTAAAGCAAGCGGCACAGTCAGTGAACCGCCCTTATCAGGTTCAGGATCCATCAAAAGACACCCCTGCGCCTGAGAATCAAATTCACACTCCTGCTCAAGTGAATCCAGTTCAAGCTAGCCAAACTAATCCAACAGCCACTGTAGAGGCGAGTCAAACATCGGCTTCTCCCGCTACTTCAAGTGAGCCATCTCAGGGCGTGGATACCAGTTCTAACCCGAAAGCCAACGGATAATTCATGTCGCAACAGCAGCCACTTATCAGCCATTTGCTTGAACTTAGGTCCAAGCTGCTAAAATCCATTGCTAGTGTGTTATTAGTGTTCATTTGTAGTGTGTACTGGGCAAATGATATCTACCACTACATGGCAATACCTTTAATGCAATCTTTGCCTCTTGGTGGCAGCATGATTGCGACGGATGTCGCTGCACCATTTTTTGCACCTTTCAAACTAACCCTCGTTTTATCATTTTTTGTGGCAGTGCCCTACGTGTTATTTCAAATTTGGTCCTTCGTGGCACCGGGTTTATATAAACATGAAAAACGCTTAGTGATGCCACTGCTATTCAGCAGTACCTTATTGTTTTATCTTGGCATTGCATTTGCTTATTATCTTGTATTCCCTGTTGTTTTTGGTTTTTTTGCTAACAATGCGCCAGAGGGAGTTCAAGTAGCGACAGACATTACCAGTTACCTTAACTTTATTCTGAAGCTGTTCTTTGCTTTTGGTCTATCCTTTGAAATCCCCATTGCCGTTGTTTTACTCTGCTGGTCAGGTGTCACTACACCTGAAGATCTCAAGCAAAAACGTCCTTATATCATAGTGGGCGCCTTTGTCGTCGGCATGCTATTAACCCCACCAGATGTGATTTCCCAGACTATGCTTGCTGTACCAATGCTGTTATTGTTCGAAGGCGGTTTATTAGCGGCTCGTTTCTACAGCAAACCAGATGACGAGTCAGACGAAGATACTGAACAAACAAACGACTAACGTCCTCGAAGGCGTTAGGGGAATAATATAATAAGGAACATTCTCATGCGCTTAACCCTTATCACGGCAGCGATCATGCTTGTATCTGTCCAAGCAAATGCCAGCATTGAACAACAGTTAACCCAATGTGCAGCAACCGCCGATAAACTCGACCGCTTGATTTGCTATGACAAGCTAGCAGAAAGCGTAAAAGCTGACACCATTAGCACTCAAGCTATACCGGCTACAGTAGCAACAGTTGCAGTCCCTACGACTGCAGCAGCGATAGTGGCAACCGCACCCCAAGCGCCAACGGCAAAAATTGCCGATGACTTTGGGATGGAAGCCAAGCGTGTTCAAGAAAATACTGTCGATAAGATTTATTTAGAGATTCAATCTATAGCTGAAGATGCCTACGGAGACATTAAAGTGACTTTCACTAACGGTCAGGTATGGAAACAAACTGATGGCCGTAAGTACAATGTTAAGCAAGGTGAAACTGTCTATATTGAAAAAGCCGCTTTAGGTTCTTTTTTAATGGGTACCGATGATCGCAATGCCAAGGTTCGGGTAAAACGCCTAAAATAATGCCCTCATACATAGATATCGCTGTCAATTTACTTGGCAGCGCACTCGAACAAGATACTGTATCGATAATACAAGCGGCGGCGGACCAAGGGGTTTCGCCGTTAATTGTTATTGGCAGCGATTTAACTGAAAGTGCGGCAGCTATTGCTGTATGCGAGCAATATCCTAACCAACTTTATTGCACTGCTGGTGTGCATCCCCACCATGCCAGTGGTTGGCATGATGGCTCAAACGCTCGACAAGCTGAACTCTGTCACACACCGCAAGTGGTTGCCGTTGGCGAATGTGGTTTAGACTACAATCGTGATTTCTCCCCGAGACCTATCCAGCGCCAAGCTTTTATTGCCCAACTCGCCTTAGCCGTTGAACTTCAAATGCCCGTACTGATGCACGAGCGCGATGCCCACGAAGACTTTATCGCAATCCTGCGTGAATATCGACCTCAGCTTAATGGTGCGCTTTTACATTGTTTCACAGGCACTCACGCACAGATGGAAGCCTATATTGACCTCGATTTACACTTAGGCATAACAGGTTGGGTCTGTGATGAAAGACGCGGCCAAGAACTAGCGCAACTCGTCCCCTTTATTCCGCAGAATCGCATTTTAATCGAGACAGATAGCCCTTACCTACTCCCCCGTAGTATGCGACCTAAGCCTAAATCGAGCAAAAACAAGCCCGAATACCTTCCTTATATCGCAAATTATATTGCAAACCTACGCGGAGAGGATGCGGATGAGTTTGCAAAACGTTGCTACCAAAATAGCTTAGCGTTTTTTAATTTGGATCGAATCCATGCTTAACAAAAACATGCCACTCATATTCTTGATGTGGCTATGGATATGCCCAACACAGGCCTTGGCAACCCTATTGAGCATTGACGAGTCAACCACGACGCCTTTAAACCTTACGCCTTGGTTAATGGTCAGCCACCCTACACCAGCAAAAGAACTGGCCGAAATACAAGCTTTGCCAAAAACTGATTGGCATAACTTTACCAATAAAGACATTCAAAAACTCAGCGGCCATGATTTTTGGCTCAGTTTCAGCTTAACCAGCCCTGACGAAACACTTTCGCGCATTTTAGCGCTAGATAACCCTTTGTTAGACAAGGTAACTATCTACCATTTAGTCAATAATAAACTCATGAATACTGTGCTGATGGGTGATATATTCCCCTATGAGGATCGACCATTCTTGAGTAATATTTTCCTATATCCTTTCAAGATCAACACAGATGACTCCCATACTTTCTATCTGCATATTCAAACTGAAGGTAGTGCTGCAGTACCATTAAACCTATGGTCTTCTAATGACTTAGCTCAAATTGCCGAATCTACAGCCGTTGAGCATGGATTCCAACTTGGTGTACTTGCCGCAATTGGCATTTTTAGCCTTTTTATCGCCATAGCATCGGGCTCATTCAGCTACAGCTATTACTCTGGCTATGTCCTTAGCATGACCTTACTCGTTGCCACGATTAACGGTTTTGCCTTCCGATTCCTCTGGCCAGACTGGCCGCTATTGCAGCAAGTTATGGTGCCGTTTTTACTGCCAATCGTTATGGCATTTGCGTTAATGTTTACTGAAAAAATATTACAGCTCAAATATTTAAACCGCCGTATGTTACTCACTTGTCGCTATAGTGCTGTGTATATCCTCTGTGTGGGACTTACCACACCTTTCATCCAATATGGTACAGCGTTATATATTGAGATCATTTCAGTTGCTGTACTCAGCTTAGTCCTCATGGTCTTTGCCATTACTCAGGCTATCAATGGCCATAAACTGGCACGTATGTACACTATTGGCTGGGTGAGTATGCTGACTGGCGCTTGCATCAGTAGCTTGCTATATCTCAGCGTGATTGACCTCAATTTAAAACCGCAAACACCTGTCATGCTCGGCCTGACATTTGAAATCATTTTTATGTCTTTGGTACTTGCCATTCGTTATAACGATGAGCGTAAAGCTAAACTGCGTATCCAGCAAGAAGCCTTGAAACAAGCACAGAAAATTCGTAGTGCGCGGGAAGAAGCCCTAAAAGCGGAAGCCGAGAGCAATGAGAAACTCGAACAAATGGTGCAAGAGCGGACTTTAGAACTGGAAATCACCCTCAGAGAATTGCATGAGGTGAATCAAAAGCTCACAGAACAAAGTACTATCGACAGTTTAACTGGGGTCAAAAACCGCAGTGCCTTTGATAAACGTTTAATCGCTGAAAGCCGGATCAGTCGCAGGCAAGAAACTCCCATAGCACTGTTAATGCTTGATATTGATCGCTTCAAGCTGATCAACGACAGATTCGGTCATCTTGCAGGCGATCAAGCATTACGTACAATAGCTCAAACATTACAGCAGCATTTAAAACGGCCAACGGATCTAGTGTCACGTTTTGGGGGGGAGGAATTTGCTATCATCCTTCCTAATACAACTGCAGAAGGTGCTCTCCAAGTTGCTGAAACAATAAGAGACGCTGTTGCCTCTATTCATTTTGAATGGGAAGGTGAAGCGATACCTTTGACTATCAGTATCGGAGTCAGTGCCGATATAGTGACCCACGATCAACACAGTACTAAATTACTAGAACAAGCAGATAAAGCCCTCTACCAAGCAAAAAATGGTGGACGTAATCAAGTCAGCTTGTATTTGTCGGATCAAGCAAGACCAGTACCTAATTAGGAGTCAAATGTGAATATCATTACCAGTGCCTTCCCTCAGCGTAGAATGCGCCGCATGCGTAAACATGATTTTAGCCGTCGCCTCATGGCCGAAAATCATCTAACGGTCAATGACTTGATTTACCCAATGTTTATTCTAGAAGGCACTAATCGCAGTGAAAAAATAGCCTCTATGCCCGGTGTTGAGCGCTACTCGATAGACTTACTACTGAAAGAAGCTGAAGAACTGGTTGAGTTAGGTATCCCATTGATCGCACTTTTCCCTGTGACACCTGCAGAGAAAAAAACATTAATGGCAGAAGAAGCCTATAACGCAGATGCCCTAGTGCAACGTGCAGTACGCGAGCTCAAAAAAGCCTTTCCACAGCTAGGCATCATGACTGACGTGGCACTAGATCCTTTCACCACTCACGGTCAAGACGGCATCATAGACGAAACGGGCTATATCCTTAACGATATCACCACCGAGATTTTAGTGAAGCAAGCACTGTCACACGCCGATGCTGGAGCTGACATCATTGCACCATCGGACATGATGGATGGCCGCATTGGCGCGATTCGCCAAGCATTAGAAGCGGCAGGGCACGTCAACACCCAAATCATGGCTTACTCGGCAAAATACTCTTCAAACTACTACGGCCCATTCCGTGATGCCGTAGGCTCAGCGGGTAACCTCAAAGGTGGCAATAAGCATAGCTATCAAATGGATCCAGCGAACAGTGACGAAGCTTTGCATGAAGTCGCACTCGATATCCAAGAAGGAGCCGATATGGTGATGGTTAAGCCAGGTATGCCGTATTTAGATATAGTGCATCGCGTTAAAACTGAACTTGCAGTGCCAACATTCGCCTATCAAGTCAGTGGTGAATACGCCATGCATATGGCTGCAATCCAGAATGGATGGTTAGCCGAAAAGGCCATCGTCATGGAGTCCCTACTCTGCTTTAAACGCGCAGGCGCAGACGGTATTTTAACTTACTTCGCTAAACGTGCTGCCCAGTGGCTTAAAAAAGAAGCTTAAGCAACCTAATGCGAAACTAATGCAAAAGCACCACCTCAAAGCAGCCTTCTGGCTGCTTTTTTTATCGATGAATAGTGAAAAATCTGGAAGTAAAGCTTGTGTATTGAGGGGAAGAAAAGACTCGTCAACAAAGCTAATAGCAATACTTACAGTCGGCAGCATTGCTATTAGTGCAAATAATGTTACAGATTATAAAAGCAAAAAAGCCAGCTTATTCAGCTGGCTTGGTTACATCTCAATGAGATAATTAGGCGCTTGGCGATGACCTACTCTC
>NZ_JADWMP020000012.1:0-143088 GCF_015767295.1 Shewanella sp. DW31 | reverse complement strand
ACGCTCGGACCCTCCGTATTACCGCGGCTGCTGGCACGGAGTTAGCCGGTCCTTCTTCTGTAGGTAACGTCACAGATATAGCGTATTAAACTACACCCTTTCCTCCCTACTGAAAGTGCTTTACAACCCGAAGGCCTTCTTCACACACGCGGCATGGCTGCATCAGGGTTTCCCCCATTGTGCAATATTCCCCACTGCTGCCTCCCGTAGGAGTCTGGGCCGTGTCTCAGTCCCAGTGTGGCTGATCATCCTCTCAGAACAGCTAGGGATCGTCGCCTTGGTGAGCCATTACCTCACCAACTAGCTAATCCCACCTAGGTTCATCCAATCGCGGAAGGCCCGAAGGTCCCCTCCTTTCCCCCGTAGGGCGTATGCGGTATTAGCAGTCGTTTCCAACTGTTATCCCCCTCGACTGGGCAGATCCCTAGGCATTACTCACCCGTCCGCCGCTCGCCACCTCAGGAGTAAACTCCCTTGTGCTGCCGCTCGACTTGCATGTGTTAGGCCTGCCGCCAGCGTTCAATCTGAGCCATGATCAAACTCTTCAATTAAAGTTTTTTTGCTTCCGTCTTACGACTTCAGCGGCTCAATGAATTCTGATTTTTTGTTTCTAACTAAAGAAACAAACTGTACATATTGCTATGAACACTCATTGTTACATTGATTTAAATTTTTGACTGCCAACCCGAAGGCTAAGCAGTTTCGATTAACTCAACACCTGTGAGTGTCCACACAGATTTCTTGTTTTATCTTGTTAAAGAGCAACTCAATATTCGTAAGAGAACTTGAGTACCACACTGAGCGCCGAACGCTTCCAGTTGGCTAGGGCTGCGTATTCTACGCATTTCCCGTTTCGCGTCAAGGAGTATTTTCAAACTTTCTCAACACTTATCAATCAGTAAACTTATTGATGAACTGTCACATCAGGCTGCTTAACGCCGTCTGCCGTGTCAGTGGATGCGCATTATAGGCAGTGAAACTTTTTGTGCAAGGGCTTTTTTAACAATCTCCGCCAAGCGAATAAATAACCATCAAACTGCAGAAATATACTGCAATACTGAGCAATATCGCTGTTTGGGTTGATAAGTTTGGCAGAAAAAATCGCCTATTGCTGGGGTTTAATAGATTGAATGGGCATAAACAGAAGTTGATAGCGATTTTTCGTAATATCTACCAGCAAACCTCTAAAAGCGTTATGCCAGTGTGATGTCTTACTCTTGTTTGCACCTAGCTAATGATAAGCAATGCTCAAAAGCACTAGCCCTAAGATTTATGCTCTTCTTGTTTCTCTTTTTCGATATTTGTAGCGCTTTGTGTTTGTGCTGCAGCTTGGGTTGAGTGATTGCTCTCGACATTCGTCACCGTATCATTACCGACAATATGAGCGACTTTAAGTTTTCTCACCGCTCTGATAGTAATGATTGGGCCTGAAATCGCATATAAGTAAAAACCGACACATAAGATCAATGCAGGTTGAACTGACACCACCACAAATACACCGACGACCAGTAAGATCACGATAAAGTTAACCTTGCCACGCCAGTCAATTTCTTTAAAGGAGTGATAGCGGAAATTGCTGACCATCAGTAAACCGGTTGCTGCAGTAACAAGGGCCGCAATCCAACTGATGTTTCTTCCATCGAGACTATATTGATTACCAAGCCAAATACTGCCAGCAATAACAGCGGCGGCAGCCGGGCTGGCGAGACCTTGAAAATAACGCTTATCGGCAACGCCAACTTGCGTATTAAATCGAGCGAGCCTGAGTGCCGCACCTGCACAATAAATAAATGCCGCCAACCAACCAATTTTACCTAAGTCGGCTAATGCCCAATTGTAGGCGAGTAGTGCTGGCGCCATTCCGAAGGACACCATATCCGCCATACTGTCGTATTCGGCACCAAAATCACTTTGGGTATTAGTCAGCCTTGCCACTCGGCCGTCGAGCCCATCACAAATCATGGCAATAAAAATGGCTATCGCTGCGGCTTCAAAGTTAGCATTCATGGAAGCAATTACGGCATAAAAACCTGAAAACAAACCCGCTGTGGTAAAAAGGTTCGGTAATAAATAGATACCTTTATTCTTTACTGTTTGATTTGAAGAATTTTGCATACACTTATTACGCTAGTTCAGTGAAGAGAAGTTAGCTTTCAAGATAACATATTTTATTATCATGTCGATGAGAGACCAGTTAGGGATGATTTCGATGTTAAAAGTGAACACGTTCAGCACTATGCTATTCCGATGGTTTTGGCTCGGCCTTTTCATTGGCCCCGTTTCTGCGGGCGTTATCTATACTTGGGTCGACGAAAATGGGGTGACTCATTACAGCCAACAAGCCCCACAACAAGAAAGCATCAAAACATCAAAACTCTACAGTGAGGATTTAGAGCAGACGAAAGTCGGTTTTATCGCACCAGTAAAGAAAGCGGAAGTAACTTCTGAAGCCACTGAATTAGAAAAGTCAGCTGCGCTGATTAAAGAAAAAGACGCCAAACAGGCTCAATCCATTTGTGAGAGTGCTAAACACAATTTAGACATTCTCACGACGCACACTAAGCTTATCCGCCAAACTTCCGATTCGGGTGAATCTGTCGCTATGACAGAGGAAGACCGCCAAGCCTCGATTGCCCAGCAACAGGAAAGAATCAAACTCTTCTGTGATAAGAAGTAGCCAAATTCACAATGCCACTACATTAACGAACAACGATTAACGCTGATGCAATAAAAAAGGAGCCGAGTTAAAAACTCGGCTCCTTTCGTTTTAGTGCTTGAAGCGGGAGCGATACTGACTAAGAAAGCGCTATCTCTTATTGCAAGATAGTTTATTTCAAGCTCGTTCATTCAAGAACGCTTATTTCAGTTCGCCTATTTCAACATATCCAACTTCAAGCATTTGATTAACGTATCGCATTCAAACAACACACTAAGTTACTAGCTACTGGTCACAGGTTATTGCTCGAACACTAACTCGCCACCCGCACAACTGACCTTGATCGGTTTACCCGGTAACAAGTCACCACGCAGTAATTTCTGCGCCAGCGGGTTTTCGACTTCTTGCTGCAATGCCCGTTTCAACGGTCTTGCGCCATACACAGGATCGAAACCAATTTCCGCAATCAGTGATAATGCGTCGTCGGTGATCTCCAATGTATAGTCCTTTTCAGCCAAACGTTGGCGTAAGGAAGCAATCTGTATCGAAGCAATACGCTTGATATTGGCAGCATCCAATGGATGGAACACCACAGATTCATCGATACGGTTTAAAAACTCGGGTCTGAAACTGTGAGTGACCACATTCATTACCGCCGCTTTCATCTCTGCATAGGTCACTTGACCAAATCCTTCTTGGATAATGTCGGAGCCTAAGTTCGAGGTCATGATGATCACTGTATTTCTAAAATCGACAGTACGACCTTGACCATCGGTTAAGCGTCCATCATCAAGCACTTGCAGTAAAATGTTAAACACATCGGGATGCGCTTTCTCGACTTCGTCGAGCAATATCACCGAATAAGGTTTACGACGAACGGCTTCCGTTAAGTAACCGCCCTCTTCATAACCTACGTATCCTGGAGGCGCACCCACTAAGCGCGATACTGAGTGTTTTTCCATAAACTCAGACATATCAATGCGCACTAAGGCCGATTCGGTATCAAATAAGAACCTCGCCAGTGATTTACACAGCTCAGTTTTACCTACACCCGTTGGGCCTAAGAACAGGAACGAACCAATCGGGCGATTTGGATCCGCCAGACCCGCGCGGCTACGACGAATCGCATTCGCGACCGCATCAACGGCTTCGTTTTGGCCGATCACTCGTTCATGCAGCGCCACTTCCATTTGCAGTAATTTTTCGCGCTCGCCTTCCAGCATTTTCGATACGGGTATTCCCGTCGCTTTCGACAGTACTTCGGCGATTTCGAACTCAGTAACCTTGTTACGCAATAACGTCATGTCCTGCATTTCGGCTTGCGATGCCAAATCGAGCTGTTTTTCAAGCTCAGGAATACGACCGTATTGCAGCTCAGACATCCGAGTTAAATCACCCGCACGACGCGCCACTTCTAAGTCCATTCGAGCCTGTTCGAGATCGGCTTTTATGTGCTGAGTGCCCGCTAATGCGGCTTTTTCAGTACGCCAGATTTCGTTCAACTCTGAAGCTTTTGCTTCAACGTCACGTAATTCCTCTTGCAGATGGTCAAGCCTGCGACGACTCGCCTCATCATTTTCTTTGGCTAACGCTTGCTCCTCCAGTTTGAGCTGGATAGCACGACGTTCGAGCCTGTCGAGTGACTCAGGTTTTGAGTCCATTTGCATGCGGATGCTCGATGCCGCTTCATCGATCAAATCGATCGCTTTATCGGGTAACTTACGGTCCGACACATAACGGTGCGACATGGTCGCCGCCGCCACAATCGCCGGATCGGTAATTTCCACATGGTGATGCAGCTCGTAACGTTCTTTCAGTCCACGCAAAATAGCAATGGTGTCTTCAACGCTTGGCTCATCCACCAGCACTTTTTGGAAACGTCGTTCAAGTGCCGCATCTTTTTCAATATACTGACGATACTCATCGAGCGTTGTCGCACCCACACAGTGCAAGTCACCACGCGCTAACGCAGGTTTGAGCATGTTACCCGCATCCATTGCGCCTTCACCTTTACCAGCGCCGACCATAGTATGCAGCTCGTCGATAAAGAGGATCACTTGACCTTCTTCCTGCGCCAACTCATTAAGTACCGCTTTTAAACGCTCTTCGAACTCACCACGATATTTAGCACCCGCAATCAATGAGCCCATATCGAGGGATAAGACACGCTTATTTTTAATCCCCTCGGGGACTTCACCATTAACTATACGCTGGGCAAGTCCTTCAACAATCGCCGTTTTACCCACACCCGGTTCACCGATAAGGACGGGGTTATTTTTACTGCGACGTTGTAATACTTGGATCGTGCGGCGAATTTCATCGTCACGGCCGATCACAGGATCTAACTTGCCTTGTTCGGCTCGCTCGGTCAGATCTATAGTAAACTTCTTCAACGCTTGGCGTTGATCTTCAGCGTTCGGATCATCCACTTTTTGGCCGCCACGCATTTGTTCAATGGTTTGCTCCATCAACTCTTTGGTCGCGCCGGCTTTTTTCAACGCTTGTGCAAGAGCATCGGCACCTTCTAACGCTGCCAACACAAATAATTCGCTAGAGATATATTTGTCTTTACGCTTTTGCGCCAATTTATCACACAGGTTTAATAAACGGATTAAACCTTGGGATAATTGCACATCGCCGCCAGTCCCTTCAACTTGAGGTAAGCGTTCCAGCTCTTGACTCAAGAGCGATCGCAGCGCACTCACTCGAATGCCAGCTTGGGTCAATAAGGGATGGATTGAACCTGAATCTTGGTTCAACAATGCCATCATCAAATGCAGCGGTTCAATAAACTGATGATCACGCCCAAGTGCGAGTGACTGGGCATCAGAGATGGCAAGCTGAAATTTATTGGTCATACGATCGAGTCGCATACAGCCTCCTAACACTCATATAGTAGAGATATGCCAATCCATAAGACATCTTGCCAATTTAGTGGCTTTAAAATCAGTACCGCTAATGAAGAGATCTAAATAGGATTGGTATTACATTTCGTTAGTTAAAAGATGGGGGCTATTTAGCCAAATTCAAGAGAATAACGCGCAAATAAATACAAACTGTAGGGGAATTAGCTTAAGACTTAAGCCAGATCAATGAAGCCATGCGTCCCGTCACCTTATCGCGACGATAAGAGAAGTAATCCGTGTCGCTGACTGTGCAGATATCTGCGCTATAAATATGGTTTATACCGAGTAAACTCAAGCGTAATTTAGCCAAGCCAATAATATCGGCAAGATACTTGTTACCACTTGGAATAAAACACGCTGCCGACTGCGGATGTAAAGTACAAAAGGCTTGCTGTACTTCAACACCGACTTCAAATTTTTGTGGACCAATAGCCGGGCCGAGGTAGGCAATCAACTCATCCATAGGTGAACTAAACTGCGCCGCGGTGGCCTCAATCACGCCATCACATAAACCACGCCAACCGGCATGGGCTGCAGCCACTTCGGTTCCCGCTTGATTACACAACAACACAGGTAAACAATCGGCAGTCATTATAGCGCAAACTAGGCTCGCGGTTCGGCTGTAACAGGCATCGGCAATCGGTGTATCCACAGCAGGAGCTAAGCTCAGCGCATCTAAATTAAGCACATGAGTACCATGCACTTGCTCGAGCCAGACAGGCTCAGCGGTTAACGCTAATTGTTTGCAGAGTAATTCACGATTAGCCATCACCAACTCTGGCGCATCACCGACGTGCAGTCCAAGATTCAGACTGTCATAAGGATGCACGCTCACACCGCCATGACGATTTGTCATAGCGATGCTGACATTAGCGGGAACAGGCCAATCGTGATTAAACACTTACAAATACTCGATCGGATGCTCGACCGTGTCTTGACGCAATGCTTTCGTCAAAATCACCATATCCTCAGGAATTGGCGCGTGCCAGCTCATGATTTCACAACTCACAGGGTGCGCTAATTCAAGACGCACAGCGTGCAGCGCTTGGCGCTTGAAGTTTTTCAGAATATCAAAAAACTCTGGGCTGGCCCATTTCGGCGGTTTTGGACGACCACCATACACAGGATCGCCCACTAATACGTGGCCTATATATTCCATGTGCACACGAATTTGGTGAGTACGACCCGATTCAAGGCGCAATCTTAGACGAGTGTGATTACGGAATTTTTCCGCCACACGATAATGCGTCACTGCAGGTTTACCTGAGTGATGCACCGCCATATGAGTACGTTTCGTTGGATGACGACCAATCGGCTCATCAACAGTACCGCCACCTGTCATAGTCCCCATCACAATCGCTTCGTATTCACGAGTGATTTCACGGGCCTGCAAGGCGGCAACTAAATGGGTTTGCGCTTCAACGGTTTTGGCTACAACCATTAAACCTGTAGTATCCTTGTCCAGACGGTGCACAATACCAGCACGTGGTACATGCTCAATATCGGGACAATGGTGCAATAGTGCATTCATCAAAGTGCCATCGGCATTGCCTGCACCAGGGTGAACCACGAGTCCCGCTTGCTTGTTGATCACAATAATGTCGTCATCTTCATAGACGATATCCAGATCAATGGCCTGTGCCGCTGCGTGAACTTCTTCTTCAAGAGTGGCATCTATGAGTATCTGTTGCAGCTCATAAACTTTCTCTCGGGGCTTATTAACGACAACGCCGTCAACATAAACTGCATCAGATAGGATCCATTCCTTGATGCGCGTGCGCGAGTAATCTGGGAACAACTCTGCTAGGGCCTGATCTAATCTCAGTCCAGTTTGTGTTGCCGAAATCTCGCTTTTTAGATTAATCTCTTGTGTCATAGGAACCGTATCCCCATTTAGGGGTCAAAAAATGTGTGCTATCTGTTACAATCGGATGTTTTCTATTTTATAGTGAAATGGAAAAATTCTTAACTACAACTTAAAAAGAATTGAATTCAAGTATGTATAAATTTTCCAAAGGCGTTACCTTAGTCCTATTTTCACTAGCGTTATCAGCCTGTAGCAGCAGCCCTGATGATAACGATATTGCCGCCAAAACGTCACCTGATGTACTTTATACTCAGGCAAGAACCTCTATGGAGCTTGGCAATTACTCTAAAGCTGTCCGTTCTTTGGAAGCGTTAGACTCACGCTTCCCCTTCGGACCTCACAAAACTCAAGTCCAGTTAGACCTGATATATGCTTATTATAAAATGGACGATGTCGCTTCTGGTATTGCGAACATAGACAGATTTATCCGTCTTAATCCAACTCATCCAGATGTAGACTATGTGTTCTATATGCGCGGTTTAGTGAACATGCAAGCCGACAATTACATGTTCCACGACATGCTTAATATCGACCGAACCGATCGTGACCCTAAAAATGCTCAAGATGCTTTCAAAGATTTTGATCGTCTTATCAAAACCTACCCTAACAGCAAATATGCCGCCGATGCGCAAAAACGCATGTTAGCGTTGAAGAATCGCTTAGCAAAATATTCAATTCAAGTTGCCGAGTATTATCTCAAGATGAATGCATGGAGCGCCGCAGCAATCCGAGCACAATCTGTAATGGAAACATACCCTGGCACCCCTTCAAATGAACGGGCATTAGAGATAATGATAGAAGCTTATGGCGAATTAGGTCAGAGCAAGCTGAAGCAAAACGTGCTCATGGTAATGCAAGCTAACTTCCCAAACAATGAAATCTTATCAAACTAACCGAGAATGCCCCTTTAATAGGGGCATTTTTTTGCTTGGTGATCTTAGATAAGCCATAAATAGATAACGCTAAGTTCTCAATGTGGATAGTGGTTTGGCTATTTTTATATCCTCAATACCAACACAAATGACACTTTCGCGTAAATCTTATCCAACTGAGTCACTTTTTCCGTTATTTAGTAAAAATCTATTGACTCAAAACCCGAAAAGCCTTTAAATTGCGCCCGTCGCCCGAATAGCTCAGTCGGTAGAGCAGAGGATTGAAAATCCTCGTGTCCCTGGTTCGATTCCGGGTTCGGGCACCATCTTTAAATGGGTTGCGATAGCGACTTATGTTAGAGAACTGCGATAGGTACAGTGCAGGTGTGGTGGAATTGGTAGACACGCCAGCTTCAGGTGCTGGTGCTCGCAAGGGCGTGGAGGTTCAAGTCCTCTCACCTGTACCAAATTGCAGTTCAAAAGTTAAGATTCGCAGTGTTAAGATTGTCAATTCGATGAAATATCGAATAGCCATGCAGATGTGGTGGAATTGGTAGACACGCCAGCTTCAGGTGCTGGTGCTCGCAAGGGCGTGGAGGTTCAAGTCCTCTCATCTGTACCAACATTTAAACCTCGCCAAGCGAGTTTTTTTTGTATCTAAAGCAAAATAAATTTTCTGTAACTCTCCCCTCTTTCCTCAGATTTGCTATACCTATTGTTACAGACTCATCATAGGGATAGATAGAGTTCTGCCTAAAGGACTCTTTAGTTCACTGAGGCTATCCATATGAACGGTCTACAAATAAAACAAAAAATGTTTATCGGCATTCTGGTTCCCCTTGTAATGCTAATGACGATTGGCTTTCTCGCCATTAATATGATGGGTAAAATTGAATCGGGTGTTGAACGTATCTATGGCGATAGAGTTGTGCCACTAGACGATTTAAAAGTGATTGCTGATAAATACGCGGTCGATGTTATCGATGCGGTCAATAAGGCGAACGCGGGTGGTTTCACCGCCTCCCAAGCAGCTGAAGCACTAGACAGTGCTAAATCTACCATTACCCAGCATTGGCAAAAATACCTAGCCACTGAACTTACCTCAGAAGAATCCCGACTCGTAAAACAAGCCGAAGTGCTGTTCTCACCCGCGAATCAACAGATTGACACTCTGGTCTCACGCTTAAGAGGATTAAATGATGATGTATCAAGCCAATTATCGGCCAATATCCTGCCGCTTTACCAAGTAATAGACCCCATCAGTAACCAAATATCTGAACTGATTGCACTGCAAATTCGCGTGGCAGGCGAAGAAAAAGATCGTGTGAATGCCATTTACCAATCTTCAATCACTATTTTTGTAGCATTAGCCTGTGCCGCCATGATTATCAGTATTGTGATTGGGCTCTGGGTCAATCGCAGCGTGATGAATCCTATTAATGACATTCTCAGTAAACTTAAGCTAATCCATCAAGACTCAGATCTTACCGTCAAATTCACTACTTTTAATCACGATGAGCTAGGACAAATATCCACTAGCCTCACCCAAGTTATTGAACACTTGCGGGGCATTCTTCATTCGATTGCCGAAGCGGCAAATACCGTTAATAGTTCAGCAAATGAGTTAAGTAGCTTCACGCAGGCAACCAATAAACGTATGCAACAGCAGCAAGCCGAAACGGAGCAAACAGCAACGGCCATGAATGAGATGACGGCAACGGTCGCAGAAGTCGCCCAAAGCGCATCTGCGGCGGCAGATTCAGCCAAAGATGCCGACACCTATGCAGCCAATGGCAATAACATTGTGATGCAATCGATTAGCAGTATGTCGCAATTATCTGATCAAATTCAAAAAACGGCACAAGTCATTGGATTTCTGTCTAATGAGAGCCAAAATATCGGCCGTGTACTCGATGTGATAAAAAGCATTGCTGAGCAAACCAATCTATTGGCATTAAATGCCGCCATTGAAGCAGCCCGTGCGGGGGAACAAGGCCGCGGCTTTGCAGTCGTTGCGGATGAAGTGCGGACCCTTGCGCAGCGCACCCAAAAGTCTACCCAAGAAATTGAGGCCATGATTGCCACACTACAACAAGGCGTTAAAGAAGCAGTTAACGCTATGGAAATAGGTATAAATCAAGTAGATGATGCTAATGATAAAGCTAATCAAGCAGGCCAAGCACTGAAAGAAATCGTCTCCTCAGTAGATAGCATCACAGAACTTAATACTCATATTGCGACCGCTGCCGAAGAACAAAGTAGCGTTGCCGAAAGCATTAATCGCAGTATTATTGCCATCAGCGATATTGCAGAACATTCCACCTCATCGGCGGCTGAATTAAGTGAATCTGTGGTTAATTTAACTAAACTCGCCAACAGTATGCGCAATCAAGTGAGTGCATTTAAACTCTAAGTCAAAAAACCACACTATGACTGCAATAAGCTTTGCTGTTGCAGTTAACCTCCCCCATTACCTCTGTAATACATTGAAATAATATATTTATTTATCATCCCCCTATCTCATACCCGCTTCGATAAAGCACTTCAAATGACCTTAATCACGCTTTTCGGTAGCACGAATTGCGATCATCACTATTGATCCAAATCAAATAGATCTTTAAACTTATTTAACATTCATAATATTTGCACGTTAAGGATTTTCTATGTTGGACAGCCGTACAATCCAAGTTATCAAGAGCACTATCCCCTTACTCGAATCCGCAGGCCCTGCGCTGACGACCCATTTTTATGAACGTATGTTCAAACATAATCCTGAACTAAAAGATGTATTTAACTTGGCACACCAGCATTCTGGTGGCCAGCCTGTTGCCCTGTTCAACGCCGTCGCGGCTTATGCTAAAAATATTGAAAACTTAGCGGTGCTAAGTTCGACTGTCGAGCGCATTGCCCAAAAACATACAGGCTTTCTGATCAAGCCTGAGCAATATGCGATTGTCGGCAGCCACTTATTGGCCACCCTTAAAGAGTTAGGCGGCGATGCAGTAACAGAAGAAGTATTAGAAGCTTGGGCGCAGGCCTATGGATTTTTAGCAGATATCTTTATTCAACGAGAAGCTCAAATTTATCAGGCACATGCAGAACAAGATGGCGGTTGGTTGGGTGAGCGTCAGTTTATCATTAGCGCGAAAAAGACTGAGTCCACAGTCATTACCTCCTTCATATTGACGCCCGAAGATGGTAAACCAGTTAAAGATTTCATTCCTGGTCAGTATTTAAGTTTGAAACTAAAACATCCCAATTTAGCATATGAAGAAATCCGCCAATATTCCCTATCCGATGCACCGAATGGCAACAGCTACCGCATCAGTGTGAAACGTGAATTAGGTGGCCAAGTGTCTAATCTGCTACACGATACCATGCATATCGGTGACAAAATTGCAGTTATGCCGCCGGCGGGAGATTTTATCTTAGAAGTCGGGGCGGACATCCCCGTAGTGCTCATTTCAGCTGGAGTGGGTCAAACACCGATGAAAAGCATGTTGAATCAATTGATCAAGTTGCAACATCCAAGTGCTATTACTTGGCTACATGCCTGTGAGCAAGGTGATGTACATGGCTTCAAACAGGCTATTCACACCAAGCGCCAGCAACATCATAATCTGAAGAGCCATGTTTGGTATCGCAAGCCGAGTTCAACCGATGTGGTTGGTACAGATTATGATTTCGAAGGACAAATGGAATTAAGCAAAGTCGCAGATCAACTGCTTCCCCATGCACGTTACTATTTCTGCGGGCCTATTGGATTCATGTCAGCCATCAAGCAACAATTACTCGCTCTGGGTGTCTCAGCTGAAAACATGCACTATGAAGTATTCGGCCCCCACGCCGATCTCTAATCCCATGTCACGGGCTTGGGACACTTGACTCTCAAGTCCATTTGTATATTTAGAATCCGCAGAATAATGGCTAATAAATTGAAGTGCCCTATGTCTCTAAGCTACCGGTTTACAGCGGATACAAGCCACTTCTGCGGCAGTCAGCATACGACTTTCGCCCAACGCCAGAGCTTCATCCAACACAATATCACCTATTGATAATCTATGTAGACCAACAACTGGGTTTCGAAAGCGACCAAACATCCGCTTAATTTGATGGTACTTACCTTCCTTTAAAGTCACTTCAGCAACATGATCAGCAAGGATCACCAATTTAGCGGGCTGAGTCATTATATCTTCAAAGCTGAAATACATACCTTCGGCAAATGCGGCGATATATTCTTCAGTTAATGGATTAGCTAAGGTGACGCGATACACTTTATCGACCTTATGCGTCGGTGACATTAGTGCATCAGACCAGCGGCTGTCATTGGTCAGTAATAACAAACCCGAAGAATTTAAATCTAGTCTACCCGCGATATGTAACTCATCACGGGCTTCGCAATCGAGCAAATCAATCACAGTTTTATGCTGAGTATCTTTAGTCGCGCTCACCACGCCAATCGGCTTATGCAACATCAAATAAACCGGCGTGTTAGCCTGTAATATTTGCCCATCGAGTTGGATGTGAGAAAACTCATCCACTTGCCTATCCATGTCCTTCACTATCAATCCATCGACACGAACTCGGCCCAAGAGTAACAATTCACGCACCGCTTTACGGTGAGTGTGTAACTGGGTACAAAGATAACGATCGAGTCGGCCGCGCTTAGACTGCATAACACCACAAATGACGAAATATGAATGGGATAGCCATTTTAGCAGGATGCGAGTTCAGGTCATAGCGAGCCAATATCGTAAGCATCACAGAGGTTATTTAGAGCAAAATTAGCTCAAACTAGGCAAAATTTGTTAAGCTAGGCGTTCAATTCATCTTATTGTGAGTGGTTACCGCATCAAAAACTTATCTGCAAGTCCCGTTATGATACGTTCGAACCTGCTATTTTTAGCCTTGTTTTTAGTGATACTCGCGAGCTCATTCTTCACTCAAGCGAGCGATGCAGAAAATCCCCCTGAAGCGCCTCAACCTTTCGCCATCCATGATAAACCGCTGATAGAGCGCTACGTCTTCGATGAACTCAAATCCCTCAGATACGATCAACAGGATCTTGAGCGGCGCCTCACCATAGATATCACAGATCGCGAACTGGCCGTTGCCGACAAGTCGATGAATTACGCCAATGTCACTGTCACTTACTTCTTTTATATGATCGCCGGCGTCGCCTCTTTAGTCGCCTTTATCGGCTGGCAATCCCTACGGGAAATCAAGACACATACCGCCAAACTGGCCGCGAATCAGCTGCAGAGTATTGCCGAACAATACGAAGAAAAGTTCAAATTACTCGAGCAAGAACTCAAGCATAAGAGTCGTACTATCACGGATAATAATCGTGAAATAGAAGTGATTAATGAAATTCATAATCTGTGGCTACGTGCCCAAAGTGCCCAGACACCCGAACAAAAAATTGAAGTCTACGATGAAATCCTCACGATTCGACCTGGAGACTTGGAAGCGCTGACCTACAAGGCCGATGCCGCAATGGAAATGCGCGAATTTAATTGGGCACAAAGCCTATGTAATCGTGTTTTGGAAGTTGACCCAACTAACGCCCATGCTTTTTATCAAAGAGCCTGCGCCTTTGCGTGTTTAGGTGTTGAAGATAGGGCAATTTCTGATTTGGAACGTGCCATCCATAACAGCGCATCCTTCAAAGAGCTAGCGTTGGATGAAGCTGATTTCTCACAACTTAAAGGGCATCCTCGTTTCGAAACCTTATTGGCCTATCACGAACCTGATAAGCCCTAAGCTCCGAGGTTTAATGCTTAATATATAGCGTTAGCTTTCAGTGACGTTTTATCCCACAGATAAAACGCCTCAAGCGAACAACTTAAGTACACTACTAGGCTATCGTCGCAACTTTAATTGCCTCAATCTTATATGCACAGCGGCGAGCACCTTCGATGATATGTTCTTCGCGGCTCACCACGGCAATATCAGCGAATAACTGCTGGAAAAGTTGCAACTCAGAGCGGCAAAAATTCAAACACTTAGTCGCTGCGGCGCAGATAGGACAATGATTTTCGAGTAAAAAATACACGCCATCGATGTGTTCCATGGTCGCCATATAACCTTCGTTCGAGCGTAATTTCGCAAGTATGGCCAAACGTGTCGGAATATCAGTAGCACCTTCCATTGCCGCACGATATTGGACTAACGCACTTTGCTCCCTGTGACCGATAAGCTTATCCAAGCCTTGGTCGCCAAAGATCATTTTTACCGAGTCAATTAGCTGTACCGTCAATTCCTCATGGCGATCGGCAAAGTGAGTACGGCTTTGTTCAGTCAATCCCCAGTAACGTGTTGGGCGACCGCGGCCTTCAACTCGATCCTCAATATCCACATCGCCCATATCTTCCAAAGCTTGCAGATGTTGACGCACCCCCATAGTCGTTAACGCCAATTCCTCCGCTAAGGTTTTAGCTGTAAGCGGGCCATGCAACTTGAGTAATTGAATAATCTTATCAGTGGTTTTCATTGAGCCTCCCCGATTTCAGCCGAAGCATTATCTCCCAATCTCCGCTGCTTTAACAGATTAAATAAACTTTTTTATTTACTTTATCCTTTACAAGATTAAGTAAAGCAATTACCTTACAAATAATTTATAAACAAATAGGTTTACTTAATGAAATTACTCATCATTAGCACCAGCCAAAGACCCGATTCACAAAGTGCTAAAGTCGGTCGTTATATCGCCGAAAGCAGTTTCTCATCTCCTCACGGCATGGGTTACGACACGATACATCACTTAGAACTATGCCTGTTTAATCTGCCATTTTGGGACGGAGAAGAAGACAACAAAGGTGAACACTGGCCCGAAATAGAGCACAGAGTCGATGAAGCCGATGCGCTAGTGCTGATCACCCCAGAATGGGGCGGCATGGCATCACCATTACTGAAGAACTTTTTGTTGATGTGTACTCGCGAAGAAACCGCCCATAAACCCGCCTTATTAGTCTCAATATCGGACGGTATTAGCGGTACCTACCCTATCGTTGAAGTGAAGATGAATGCCCTTAAAAACAATAAATTAGTGCCCATACCCGATCACTTAATCATCCGCAATGTCAGCCATGTACTCAATGCAATCCCTGAGAGTGCCCGCGATATCGCGCTTAGGGAAAGAGTGCAATACAGCTTATATATGCTGCATCAATACGCCCAAGCATTAGCCCCCATTCGTGAACAACATGCCAATCAAGCGTACCCAAAGCAGCAGGAATACTGTTACGGTATGTAAGCGGCTTGAGATTTTAACCACCAGCAACAGACTAAAATCATTACAAGGAACGCATTATGATTCATTTAGAGCATATCAATTTAGTGGTAGACGACATCCCCGCAGCACTGCGCTTTTATCAAGCGGCTTTCCCCCATTGGCGTGTTCGCGGTGGCGATAAAGGCACTTGGTACGGCAAACCCCGTAATTGGATTCATTTTGGCGATGATTATCAATACATTGCTTTTAGTGACAATGGTGAAGGTGAAAACCGCGATTTGGCTGGTCATCAAATTGGACTGGCGCATTTTGCCTTTGTGACCGACAACTTAGATGCTGTGATAGCAAGACTGACCCAGGCAGGTTTCCCTATTGCCAAAGATGGTATGGAAGATCCCTATCGACGCAATATTTACTTCTTCGATGCCCATGGTTTTGAAGTGGAATTTGTGGAGTATTTAACTGATATTCCAACGGAACGAAATCGCTATTAGCGTAAATCGTTATTAAAAAGAAGTAGCCAAGAACCGCATGTAGTGAATAGGGTATAGGAGCCAGGTACTATTCGCTTCGCTCGGATTGTTGCTGCGCCACTATGGCCGAATCCTTATGGGCATAAAAGTGGAGTCTAAACTGAGTATCTTCGGTCAGTAGCTCCACTTTATGCCAATATTCAGGATGTGAAATGGCGGTTTCACCTGCGCGAATAATAATTTCTTTATCTAACTCGCCCCTGCTACCCGTAAAGCCGTAAAACTTTAAGCTGCCCGCCAACACTTGGATTTGCCCATATACGCCAGCCTTAGTATTGTGCATGTGCAGCAACATTTTAGGGACGTTGTCATGGTTGAAAACCGGCGTTGATTTGTAATTTACAAAATCTTTGGGGACTAAGGCCATGATGTTTTGCACTCCTTGTGTCAAATCACGAAAATCGAGTAATGCTTACGGCAAGACTAATATAGCCGTTGCCGTATTTCTGTCCAACTCATATCTTGACCTGTATAAACGAGCGGGTTTGAACGTCGAATTTGAAAACACCAAAGTGCTCATTCATGCTTGCAATAGCAAGGTTAGTTACTTTCATCACTGTAATCGCTACACTAGCCCGCATTAAGTGCCACCTCAATTAGATGACATGATGCCAACGCCCTATTCATATTCCACAACGTATATTTTAGATAAAGCCCATTTCGATGAATGCTATACGCAATCAGTGGTACCAGATCCCACGCTCAAACCTTACTACAAAGCCATTGGATTAACCCTGATAGGTATCGCGCTTATTTTCACCGATATTAGCCTTTATTTAGCCTACTTTTTTGTTGGGTTAGGTGTTATCGAAGCGCTCAATGTGAAGTATCACAAAGCATGGTGGTTGATGCGTCAGATGATGAGTAAAGCGGCCAGCAATGAGGTCACACTCACTATTGATGAGCAAGGGATTCATACTCAATCTATATCTGTGACCAGCCAAATTTTATGGACCGACATTTACCGGATTAAAGAAACTGAAAAAGGCTTCTTGATCACCCACAAAGCAGGCACGAGTTATGTTTCTCTCCGTAGCTTAGATGAAGCAGCTGTGGCCTATATTAAAACTAAAATGTAATACAGCTAAAAACACCCATAAAAAAGGCTGATCTTCATCAGCCTTTTTTACAACTCTGCATTGCTGAATCGTTACTTTTTCAATTCACCCACCGGTAAAATCGTACGGCCATACTCATTATTAAGCACCTGCGCCATCGCAAAATAAATCGCACTCGCACCGCAAAGTATCCCTTCAAAGCCCGCAATAGTGCCAATCAAGGCGCTACCCGTAAAATCACGCGCCGCCAGCAGAAAAAATAAGATAGTTAAAGAAGCAAACACAAACTGTTTGGCTCTTGGATAACGCAAAGAACCCACAAACATAAATGCCGTGAATATGCCCCAAAGCGTTAAATACCAGCCCATAAAATACGTTGGACTCGCCGCAATGCCAGCATTAGGCATTAAAATGAGGCCCACTAGCGTTAACCAAAACAAACCGTATGAGGTAAATGCCGTCGTACCGAAAGTATCGCCGCGCATGAAACACATAATCCCCACAATCACTTGACCAATGCCACCGTAAAAAATCCCCATGGCTAAGATCATAGAATCAATAGGGAAATATCCCGCATTATGAATGTTTAACAAAATTGTTGTCATACCAAAGCCCATTAAACCTAATGGCGCTGGATTAGCCAGTTTTGTAGACACAGAGTTCCCCTAGAGAAAAATCAACAATTCAATAAAAATCAATAGCATTTGCCATTAATCTTATGCACGCGCACCTGCGAGAGCGGCGCATTCTAGAGGATAGCTATAATCTTAGCAATGTAATCATCAAAAACAAACGAACACATAAAAATAAACAATAAAAACATAAAGTTAAAATAATAAACCGTAAAATAAAATTTAAACTAAAAAAACACATAAAAATTAATTCTTTTTAATTCAATATTCTAGAAAAAAATGGCCTGCAACATGCGTCATATCTCATTTTATATGACTTCTTATAACTACCGCATAATTCAGTTAACAGCGGCAATTAAACCTTCATTAAAAATCGACCATAAACAGTGATAATAATGCACTTTATCGCAAATAAGCCGTTAAAGTGATGTAAGCGGCACTTTTGAAAGAAATCCAAGTTCTACTGTACACACAATTAAGCGCATAAGTTTAGTGCAGAGTTTCATCAATAAATTTCAAACACAAGTTCAGAAGAGCCAACTTAGCACGCATGAGTTCAGAGCATGCAGTGAGCCTAACTCAAGCAGCAAAAGATGCTGAGAATGAATCAAACTAGAGCAAATAAAGTACACTTAGTCAGCCCATTTACTTGAAGCGAATCAAGGGAAAACAAGGTAAAAAATCTTAATCAAGAAAGGTAAAAATTATTTATATCTAAAACAGAATAGCAGTGATAAATTGCTGATGTTGGCACAGTGGTATTAAGAGAATGCTTCTTAATCTGTGGTTAACAATACATAACTAAAGGAAATAAAATGAATAAGTTATCAGCTGTTTTTACTCTATTGGCATTAGTAAGTTTCACTTCCTTTGCTGACGACTCCTCTTTACCGCCTGCACCAGCAGCAGATCTCGCTCAGCTAAAAGAAGTGTGCCAGCAGATGGCTTCTGAAGATCAAGTCGAAAATGCTGAGCTAAAACAATATGTGCTTGATTGTGTAAACGATCAATTGACAGAAATGGGCTACAAGTCAGTTACTGAGGTCAATTAATCTTCATTCTAATCTCTGTGTTATTACCGCAAAGTAGGTTATTCGGCTTCAGTCTGTGCCATTCACACTTGCGAATGGCATTATTATTTCCAAGCAACACAGCTTTTACATCATAATTAACATCATTTCAGTTACACTCGAAACTTATAAAACACAAAATTTAACATTTACAATTAACCGTACGAAAGCTGCCAAGATAAGCTTTTAGCATGACTATCAACATATTGTGCAATCCATAAATTTATTATTTAATTGATAGCTGTATCATTTTGCATCTCCGTGAATGAAACCACTGTTGAATTGAGCATAAAATGCTAATCTGTTTTCCTGTATTGTTAACCTCAGCCCTTAATCGTTAAATCATGTATCGTATTCTTTTTGTCCTCATTACAAGTTTAAGTATTTTGCCTGCAATCGGAATGGCGAAAGAAGCCTGTGCACCAGAAAATCAATGTATTGAGATGAACAACTGGGATCTAGGCATCGCCATAGGCTGGGGACAAAAAAGCAATCCACTCAGGGATTTTGACGATATTCCATTGTTCTTTATTCCAACAGTGGCCTATTACGGCGAACACTGGTTCTTCGACAATGGTAATTTAGGTTATACCTTAGCCGAGCAAGAAAGCTTTACAATTAACTTAGTAACAAGTTATAGCTTAGATAGAGCCTACTTCTATCAATGGGACCCATCAAATATCTTTTTGAATCGTGGCACTCAAGTTGAAGCCAAAGCCATAAATAGTATGGCTTTGTCGACTGAGCCCGAGCCTGAGTTTAATTCCTTAGAGACTCGGAACTTCACCTTACTTGGCGGTGCCGAAGCATTCATCTATACGCGGCTCGGTATTATTAGATTGGCGTACACTCATGATATGTTTAATGTGCATCAAGGTTCAGAAGCACAAATAAAATGGACCTATGGCTGGGATTACGATCGTTTCATTTTTGAGTTTGCGCTGGTATTTGATTGGAAGAGCCAAGCCGTAGTGGATTATTATTACAGCGTTAGACCCAGTGAAAACGCCTATTGGAGCGAAAAATATCAAGCAAAATCAGGTTGGGATAAAGGTGCGGAAATGACGGCCCGTTACATATTAACTGACAATTGGGATCTACTGTTGGCAGTTCGTTACACTCTAATTGCCGATGAGATTGCCGCCAGTCCCTTGTTAGACCAAGACTATAGCAGCACCTACTTTATCGGCGCTGCCTATAGGTTCTAACGTTAGTGACACTGCCTCAGTTAAGCTTGCTTTGCTTTATAGGTCTAAGCCTCGGCTTGATGGGCCAAAGTTCAGCACAAGCCAAAACTCGCGACTCGGCACTCAAACTCACACCCGAAATTTGCATCACAAGTTCAGAAACTGAGGCCTGTGACGTCTATATAGAACTACAGTGGGAACTCGCTAAAGATGAGCTTATCTGTATCTTGTCCGACAACGCCGCCTATCCCAAATGGTGCAGTGATTCAGTTTCAACCCATACGTTAAGCATGAAAATCCACACTATGACGGATATTCAATTTGTCATGGTGAGTAAAGACAGTAACCAAACTTTGGCTGGTGCCAAACTTAAAATCACTTCTGCATCACAACCTCAGGTTCGCAGACGTTACCGCAACCCTTGGAGTTTATTTTAATGACAAGCCCACAATCGAACCACAGAGTATTATTGGTTGAAGACGACGTTCGCCTAGCAAACTTGATTGTAGATTACCTAAAATCCCATGGTATGCATGTTGAAGTTGAACGCCGTGGCGATACAGTGCTAACACGATTAATCAATTACAAGCCAGATATCATACTGTTAGACATTATGCTACCGGGCATGGATGGCCTCACTCTGTGTGAGAAACTGCCCGATTATTTCGCAGGTCCAATCCTATTGATGAGCGCACTTGGTTCAAGTGAAGATCAAATCAAAGGACTAGAACTCGGTGCCGATGACTACGTGGTCAAGCCCGTCGATCCCGCTCTGTTAGTTGCGCGGATCAACAACTTACTTCGCCGTCAGAATCAGCCACCACAGGCAGAATCACACTGTCTAACCTTCGGTAAATTGAGTATCGACCCGCATACCCATGCGATTCGTCTTAATGAAACTGAAATTGATCTCACCAGCCATGAATTCGAATTGCTGTGGTTACTGGCCTCGCAAGCGGGCCAAGTGCTCAGCCGTCAGTATATTTATCAGTTGTTACTCAATATTGATTTCGATGGTAAAGATCGAAAAATTGACGTGCGGATCTCTAGATTACGTAAAAAACTCAACGATAATATTGAGACACCTTTCAGAATTAAAACCGTTTGGGGACAAGGTTATCTCTTTGCTCCTGAAGCTTGGAATAACTAAGCACAAATACAGTGAAACGTCTCTTTATCAGTTTATATCTGCTACTCAGTCTCAGCGTGCTTGGGATTGGCTGGACACTCGACAGCCTGTGGCAGAAGAATGTTGATGACAATAATGCCCTCGATGCGCCGTTAGTGGCATTGGCGCAATTATTAGCTGAATTACCTCCCGATGCCCGCCAACGGTATCTGGAGGCGATCCCAGCGAACCCTGTGATGCCACTGCAATTACTCAATGCAGATCAAGTCGCGCTGGCAGATAATCAAGCGTTAAGCACAAGCAAGGTGTTCACCACCACGGCCAATGATGATAGCTTGCTGCAATTTATTCGAGTAGACGATCAAGTCTTAATGGCGGGGCCGCTGGACATAGATCCCAGAGCCAACCTTCGCAGCCTGTTCACCCTGTTCTTTTATTTATCACTCGCCCTTGTTGCGCTAATTTGGGTCGGCCCGCTTTCACGGGATTTGAGCATACTGCGTAAGGCCACCAAAGAATTTGGCGAAGCCAAATGGGACACGCGGATTACCCTGTCAAATCGCTCTCAGGTCAAACCCTTAGCCAATACGTTTAACGAAATGGCGCGACATATCAGCGCCTTGATTGAGAACCAGAAACACCTATCTAATGCGGTATCCCATGAGATCCGCACGCCACTGGCGAGGCTCAAATTCGCTCTTGCACTTATGCCTATGTATTGTCAGCCAGATTCGGACGAACAGAAGCGACAAGATTTTCTCGACGAAATGCAGCTCGACATCAAAGAAATGGAAGACTTACTTCAAGAACTGCTGACCTACGCCAGCTTAGAGTCACAGCGAGAAGGTATCCAGTTGGATGAGTACGATTTAATTAATCTCATCAATCAAAGTATTAAGCGCCTAGAAACCTTAAGTCCAACGCCTATAACGCTCAAGGCCGAAGTCGAAAAACTGCCCTTATTCGGAGAACCCGCATTAATCGAACGGGCACTACAGAATTTACTGACCAATGCACAACGCTTTGCCCGCACTGAAATCATCATTGAAGTTAAGCAGACCCAGCATAGGGTCAATTTAAGTGTGAGTAACGACGGCGAACCTATCCCTGCGGTGGATTTACCGAAAGTGTTCGAGCCATTTTATCGCAGCCAATCGGTACAGAATGGCAATAAAGGACATGGTTTAGGCCTTGCGATCATCAAACGGATTATGCAACGACATCAAGGGAATGTAAGTGTTACCAGTGATGCACAACATACTCGATTTAGTTTAATCTGGCCGAAGAAGCGTAAGCTGTAATAGGGATTGGGATAGGGATTAAACGACTGCGGGTCTGTTATTCATCTAACGCGCTAATTCTACAAGTCAGTTAAATAAGACTATTTAACAAAGTATTCAACCTATTAGTCTAGCTCGAAGCCACCAAAATCCAGATCGACTTCGGGCTCAGGCTCAAAATTCAACTGTGGATTTAACGCTGCCCTTTCTTGCTCTATTTGTGCTTGCCTTGCTTTCATCATCGCTAACTGGCGACGACGTTTACGTTGAGTGCACAGGCGAATGACATCATACTTTTGCGCATCTGAAAACGTTAACCAATTGAATCTTTCGTCACGGCTTCGCAGGCAACCATTACAGTAACCGCGCGCATCGGTAACACACACACCGATACAAGGACTCGGGATATCAAAAAAGGCTAACTGTTCCATAACCCGCCGCTATTCCTATCTAAAAATGAACCATACTCAAAACGATCCTTGCTAAAAACAAAGCGTGTGGAATTGCATTCAAAGCGATTCAAATACAACACGCTCATCTAAAGTACTTGCAGAAACAACCTTAATCAAGGCACATTGAACAGAGTTTGTACAACTTGGAGCACTATCATGGGATACCGTCACTTTGCCAGTCTGCTCGTCGCTGTTGCCTTATTAAGCGCTTGCAGCAGTAAACCGAAAAACGATTATGATCTCAATTACGACTTCACCGCACTACGCAGTTTTACCCAGTTAACACCACAGCCGACGGATGACCCGTTAAGCGCCCAGCGTATTCAAGTAGAAATTAACAACCAATTGACTCAAAAAGGGTTTGTAGAAAATACAGCGTCGCCCGACTTTAACGTCGCCTACGCCTTACTCACCCAAGATAAGCCCAAAGATTCAGGGCTATCCATTGGATTAGGCACAGGCACATTCGGAAATTCGGGCGGGATTGGAATAGGCACCAGTGTTGGCGTGCCGCTGGGGAGTGATACCGCTAAAATTCAAACCATTCAGATAGATATTGTCGATCCTAAGACCAAAGCTCTTATTTGGCGTGGCAGCGACAGCTATGATTTCGATGCAGGCGGTAACGAGAAAGCCCAAGATACCGCCAAAGCCGTCAACCGAATTTTGACGCAATTTCCACCGAAAAAATGATCACGTTTTAAAGGGTAAAAATGGGCGCGTCTCGCCCATTTTCACCCATCAAACATTCATATCGCTCAATATGCTTAGAGTAAAAATCTAGGACTCAGGAAAAAAGCCCTGACGAAAGGTAACGATCGCCCCTATCACAGACAATCGCCACGACCACAGAACCCGGATATTGTTTAGCAATCTCCAGCGCAGCAAACACGGCACCGCCCGAACTGACTCCAGCACAAATCCCTTCCTCTCGCGCTAAGGTTCTCGCCATGGCTTTTGCATCTTTCTCTTCAATATCCATAACTAAATCAACCCAAGAAGCATCAAAAATCCCAGGCAAATATGCCTGCGGCCAACGCCGAATCCCTGGAATAGCACTACCATCGGCAGGCTGAAGGCCGACGATAGTAATGTCGGGATTACAACTTTTAAGGTATTTAGACACACCCATTATGGTACCTGTCGTCCCCATACTTGACACAAAGTGGGTAATTTTGCCTAGACTCTGTTGCCAGATCTCAGGGCCTGTCGTGAGGAAATGGGCATTAGCGTTATCTTGGTTATTAAATTGATCCAGCACCTTACCTTTGCCTTCGCTTTGTAACTGCAGCGCCAAATCCCGCGCAGTCTCCATGTTATCCACTAGCATGAGCTCTGCGCCATAGGCTTGCATCGCATCCTTACGCTCCTGAGTCGAATTATTCGGCATAATCAGGATCATCTTGTATCCTTTGATTGCCGCCGCCATCGCCAGCGCAATCCCAGTATTGCCACTCGTTGCCTCAATAAGCGTATCACCAGGGCTTATTTCTTGGCGAAGTTCGGCCTGAATAATCATATTGAGTGCAGGACGATCTTTTACTGAACCCGCGGGGTTATTGCCTTCCAATTTTAACAGTACAGTGGAAGTACCACAGTTAAGCCGCTGCAAGCGAACCAGCGGAGTTTGCCCGATGCAGGCTTCAATTGTCGGAAAGTCAGACACTAGGATTATCCTTTACTTGATAAAAACAACTAAGCGATAGCCTATTCTAAGTCGGTTACCACTGACAAACACGGTGAATACTGCTTATAACATAAAATAAATCGCTCATAGTTATTCAAAAAAGTTCTATTCAACTGGCTTTTTATAAACAATTAATTCTATTACTCTAGGTGCCATAACGCTGACAAAATTGCCAGATTAAGGAGTTAAAAATGTCCGTAAAATTGATAAAGGCCCTGCTAGGAACCCTCATTCTGGGAACCTCACTCAATGTGACTGCCGCAGATCAAACCCTGCTTAATTCCTCTTATGATATCGCACGGGAATTATTCAATGCCTACAACCCCGTTTTTGCCAAACATTGGGAAGAGAAAACAGGTAAAACCGTCGAAATTAAACAATCCCATGCAGGCTCATCTGCACAGGCACGCTCGATTCTGCAGGGATTACCCGCAGATGTGGTAACGTTTAATCAAGTGACAGACGTACAAGTTCTGCACGATCGCGGTAAATTGATCCCAGAAAATTGGCAACAATTACTCCCTAACGCCAGTTCACCTTACTATTCCACCATTGCATTTTTGGTGCGTAAGGGTAACCCAAAGCAAATCAGCGACTGGGGCGATTTAGCTAAAGATGACGTTAAACTGGTCTTTCCTAACCCAAAAACCTCTGGTAATGCTCGCTACACTTATTTAGCCGCATTAGGTTATGCTCAGAAAAACTATGGTAAGGATAATCAGGCTAAACTGGATCAATTCCTGAAAAAATTCCTCGGTAATGTCGCAGTATTTGATACAGGCGGCCGCGGTGCGACCACCTCCTTTGTTGAACGTGGGATCGGTGATGTATTAATTACCTTTGAATCGGAAGTGAACAATATCCGCCAGCAGTATGGTACGGACGATTACCAAGTGGTTGTACCAAAAACCTCGATTCTGGCAGAGTTCCCCGTCGCTGTGGTTGAGAAAAATGCTAAGCGTAACGGTACACAGGAACTCGCAACTGAGTATTTGAATTATCTCTACAGCGAAGAAGCGCAGCGCCTATTGGCAGGATTCAGCTATCGTGTACACAACGAAAAGGTAAAAGCTGAGTTTGCTAAGCAGTTCCCTACCGTTGACCTGCTGACTGTTGAGCAAATCATCGGTGGTTGGGATAATGCCATGAAAACGCAGTTTGCTAACGGTGCAAAACTCGATGAGCTATTAAAGCGCTGATATCGTCCTTAATGTAGTAAGATATCAACATTGAACCCGAGCAAAGTCTCGGGTTTATCGCTAATTGGCATTTATCAATCAGTGTTAGCCGTAAAGATTGCATCCAACAAATGGCTTGAGCCAACAACGAGCGAACCGTATAAATAGTATTGGTTTAACGCAATTAACCTGATCGGGTGATTATTCTGTGATTTTTAATAACGGGCGTTTACGCCATAAGCGGGTTCTTCCCGGTTTTACCATCAGCTTAGGTGTGTCCCTGCTGTTTGTCAGCCTAATCCTATTATTGCCAACCACAGGCTTAATCATGCAGACCAGTTCAATGAGCTGGTCCGAATACTGGGGCGTGATTGCCGATCCCAGAGTGGTTGCCAGTTACCGAGTCACCATACTATCGGCGCTCGCGGCATCATTATTTAACTGCCTTTTCGGATTATTACTCGCATGGGTACTCGTGCGTTATGAATTTCCCGGCAAACGCATTTTAGATGCCTTGGTAGATTTGCCCTTTGCCTTGCCGACCGCCGTTGCCGGTATCACCTTAGCCACCCTTTATGCGGAAAACGGCCAAATCGGTAGTCTATTAGCTGAATGGGGCATAAAAGTCGCCTACACCCCGCTAGGCATAGTGGTCGCGATGATTTTCACCAGTATTCCCTTTGTGGTTCGTACGGTACAACCCGTTCTCGAAGAGTTATCCCACGAGGAAGAAGAAGCGGGAATGACGCTTGGCGCCTCGGATCGTTCGGTATTCTGGCGGGTTATTTTGCCCTCCCTTTGGCCAGCATTAATGATTGGAACGGCACTGTCTTTTACCCGCAGTCTGGGTGAGTTTGGTGCCGTGATCTTTATCGCTGGCAATATGCCTTATATCAGTGAAATCACTTCGTTAATGATCTTTGTCCGCCTGCAAGAATTTGATTTTGCAGGTGCCAGCGCCATTGCCTCAGTGGTTCTGATGACCTCGTTACTGCTATTACTGCTGATAAACCTGTGGCAGGCGCGTTATCTGCGCCGCATTCATGGACGATAAGGAGCGAATATGAACTCATTTAAACCCTTAAGAGTCGGTGAAGCGCCCCTGATCAAATGGAGCCTTATTACCCTCGCCGTGCTCTTGGGCTTGCTATTGTTGCTATTGCCGTTGGTGAGTATTTTTCAGCAAGCGTTTGTCGGAGGTTGGGAGCGTTATATTGGGCACCTAACTCAACCGGATTCGCTGCATGCGATTGGTTTAACACTGATGGTGGCAGCACTCACAGTACCGATCAATTTAGTGTTCGGAATCATGCTGGCGTGGAGCGTGACTCGTTTTGAATTCCCCGGTCGCAAGTTACTGATCACGCTAATTGATATTCCATTTGCGGTCTCCCCTGTCGTCGCAGGTTTGCTCTATTTGCTGCTCTATGGCAACAGTGGTTGGCTTGGCGAATGGCTATATGAGCACGATCTGCAGATCATGTTTGCTTGGCCAGGAATACTATTAGTGACCATTTTTGTCACTTGCCCCTTTGTGGCCAGAGAACTGATCCCATTGATGCAACAACAGGGCGCATCGGAAGAAGAAGCTGCAGTGATCCTTGGAGCGTCATGGTGGCAACTCTTTCGCCGCGTGACCCTACCCAACATCAAATGGGCACTGATTTACGGTGTGATCCTCACCAATGCCAGAGCCGTAGGAGAATTTGGTGCCGTTGCTGTCGTATCTGGCAACATTCGCGGCGAAACCAATACCTTACCTTTACATGTGCAATTATTGTATGAAGATTATCAGGCCGAAGCCGCCTTCGCGAGCGCGTCATTACTGGCCCTGATCGCCCTATTTACCCTAATGTTAAAAGCCGTAGTGGAATGGCGGCAACAACGCAGTTTAACCGCCAATGACAATAAAGAGCAGAGCCAACTATGAGTATTCGTCTTACTAATATTTCCAAGAAATTTGGCCAATTTCAGGCGCTTTCCCCACTTAATCTCGATATTCAAGAAGGGGAAATGATTGGTCTGCTGGGACCATCAGGTTCAGGCAAAACTACACTGCTGCGGATTATTGCCGGTCTTGAAGGAGCCGATAGCGGCCAAATTCAATTCGGCAACCGAGATGTCACTCAAGTGCATGTGCGTGAAAGACGCGTAGGTTTTGTGTTTCAAAACTACGCGCTGTTTCGCCATATGACGGTCGCCGATAACGTCGCCTTTGGACTCGAAGTCATGCCGAAAAAACAAAGGCCTTCGGCGGCAGAAATTCATAAGCGAGTGACACAACTGCTAGAAACAGTACAACTAGGCCATCTCGCACAGCGCTATCCTGAACAACTCTCGGGTGGACAAAAACAGCGCATTGCGTTGGCCCGTGCACTCGCAACCCAACCAGAAGTCTTGCTACTGGATGAACCCTTTGGCGCCTTAGATGCTAAAGTGCGTAAAGAACTACGCCGCTGGCTACGCAGCCTGCATGATGAATTGAAATTCACCAGCGTGTTTGTGACCCACGATCAGGATGAGGCGCTTGAGCTTTCAGATAGAGTGGTAGTGATGAGTAATGGTCATATAGAGCAGATTAATACACCTGCTGAGCTATACTCGCACCCCAATAGTCGCTTTGTGTTTGATTTTCTTGGTAACGTCAATGTCTTTGAAGCCAGTTGGCAACAAAAACGTTGGGAAAATGGTCAAGCATTTTTAACACCTCCAGAACAGCAAACACTGCAGCAAGATGGTGTTCTCTACGTACGCAGTCACGAATTAGCGCTGTCAAATAAGCCTAATAGTCAGGCCAATTTGCCGTTCAATATTGTCGCCATGACCCCCATTGGCGCCGAAGTAAGACTGGAATTAGCCCCACACGGCTGGCATAGCGAAGAACTGTGGGAAGCCAAATTCACCCACCATAATCTGCAGGAACTCGGGTTGCAAAAAGGCAGTGTAGTTTACGCTACCCCAAGAACAGCTTACTTCTTTGGTGCGCAGGGTGAGAGTTCACCGACGCGTCTTAACTGGCCATTCCTGACTCCGGGCAGTCTCGCCTTTGATATCTAATGTCATCATAATAGGAATAAGCAGCATTAGCGGTACCACAGGGAGTGGATACCGCTAAGATTCAAACCATTTAGAGAGATATTGTCACGCCAAACAGTGAAGCACTCATTAGGCATTGCCGCGACAGCTTTTGGTGATAGCGACAGCTTTGATTTTTGATGCAAGCGGTAACGAGAAATCCCAAGATACCGCCAAAAACGTCAGCTAGATCTTGGTGCTGTCCCCTCCGAAGAAGTGATTAATCATGGATGGCATATACAGCCCATCCATGTTGAATCAATAGAGCTGATAAGCAGATTTACATCTAACAATCAATATATTAGATGTTTATAACAAATAATTATTGCAGAAGTACTCATAAAATCAGCGGGTAAACGAATTAACTAACCGAGGTTAATAATTCCAATTTCAGCCTATACATTTCATCAACTGACACCACTTTCACGCTGCTTATTTCAATAGAACCTTCTTTCGCCCATAAAAATGGATAAAAGCTCAGGCATTGATCTGTAGCTATCTGTGAATAGGTTTTTTGAAAGCGCTCTTTACCTAAACTCGCATAAAACTCATTGATTCTCTTTGTAGCTGACCATTGAAAAAAATCTGCGAACCCGATTTCTAACCCTTCCCAATGAATTGAGTCTGGCGACCAATAGTATATATTCCCAACATCTGCGCCTAAACCGCCGCCGTTGATAGCAAAAAATCCACCAACTACGTCATTCGCCACTAAAAGATAATGTGCACTCCTATTCCAATCAGTAAGGTTTCTAGACAATCTTTCATGTCCAGAGCCGAAAAAACGAATCCATCCATTGTCGATCAAAATCCCACCGGTTTCGTAGGCAATTGCCCCTAATACCGAACGAGTCGATACCTGAAGTGATTCAAGTACTTCAACCCGATCCTTTGAAGGCGGCAGTATCTCTACACAATGCTCAGCACCAGCAACCATTTCATTGACTACTTTTATGCCAGAGTCTTCGATATCAATCAGTTCATATATACTTTTCAATCTCTTATCCTTGTATCACTAATATCCAGTAAAACGACTCATCATTCATAACAGTACCTTGGGAATGTCGAAAATAACTAAGCCAATGTAGCGTTTAAAAATGCTAGTTAGCACTCATGGAACCAAGCAAAAATCTTACTCATGGGCATTCACGGTTCGGCCTGCGGCCCATTGTCGTAGCGCATTGATTTTATCGCTCATGACCACAGATAAAGGCCGAGTTTTACTCAGTTCTTCGAGTAGTAACAGCTGATCGACAATGCGCTCGACGCTTCTTGCGGTATACATGGCTGCAATAACCGCTTGTTCGATTTCGGCGCCAGAAAATCCTTGGCTGCGGGCCGATAATTGGGCGAGATCTAAGCTCGCCACATCGATTCCACGGCGCTGACAATGGATTAAGAAGATGGCTTTACGGATGGCTTCGTCGGGTAAATCGACAAAAAAGATTTCATCCATCCTGCCCTTTCGCATCAATTCTGGCGGCAAGGCTTGAATGTCATTCGCGGTCGCCACCACAAACACTTCAGATTTACGCTCCGCCATCCAAGTGAGTAAGGTGCCGAGGATCCGCGTCGAGGTGCCCTCATCGCTGCTACTGCCGCTTAAGCCTTTTTCAATTTCATCTATCCAAAGCACGCAGGGCGACATCATGTCGGCGAGCTCCAGTGCATTTCGCAGGTTCTTCTCGGTTTCACCTATGTATTTGTTATATAAGGCAGCCATATCGAGCCTGAGCAAAGGTCGCTGCCAAACGCCCGCAACGGCCTTAGCTGCGAGGCTCTTACCACTGCCCTGAACGCCGAGCAGTAAAATCCCCTTGGGCGCATCGAGCGCCTTGGTGTGTTGAACAGAAGTCGGCTTATCGCCTTGGTCAAGGGTGCTGACAGCCGCTATGGGCGCGCGCTGCTTGAGCCATTTTTTAAGATTATGCAGCCCAGCAACCTGCGAGAAATAACTGGTGTCGTATTCAAATTGCAGCACGCCATTTAAGTCGAGTAACTGAAACTTGGCTTTATTGATGGCATCAATATCAGACAAGGTAATAGCACCATCATCGACTATGGCTTTGCGTACCAGACGGCGGGCATCGTCTAAGGTCACGCCCCGCAGATTCTCCGCCAATTTGACCACTGCGGTATCATCGACCAATAACGGCGTGCCTTGGTGACGAATTTTATCGACCTCAAGGTAAATCAGGTTTTGCAATTGCACTGTGCTTGGCAAGGTTAATTGAAAATAGGCGCAATAACGTTTGATTTCGGGCGGGATATCAAAGGCATGGCTCACCAGCACTAATGTGTGTTGCAGTGTCTCGTATTCGAGGGCGATTTCTTTGAGTAAACGGACATTCTTTGGCGCATCAATCACAAAGGGATGAAAGTCGCACAGCACATAAATCCCCTGTTGCGAGGTTGATTTAATTTGCCCAAGCAAATCTGTGGGTTCGCTATTAAACTTTTGCGCCGCCATAGGTTTATCGACCCGTGCTAGGCCTTGGGTGATGCTCCATGTAAACACAGGTTGATAGAGCACACTTGCGACCCGCTTAAGCAGCTCAACCACGCGATATTCTTCATAGGTTTCAATCACTACAATTGGCGTATTGGAGCGCAGCACTGAGGTTAAATCGTGAATATCTTGCATGCTTTCAAATTCCTTTTTATTCACCCAAAAATGTGTCACAAAAAAGTCCAGCGAACTGGACTTGATACAACAGACAAAAGTTAACCGATTAAGGGTTAATGTCCATCAAAAAACAAGTAATTTAGCCAACCTTGCATCCTCAGCAATACTTTACGCATCACAGCGACATGATGGAAATGTTCAGTATAAATTGCAACCTGCCCAGAAACACCCGCAGGAAATTGCGTACGGATAGCATCATCTTCGATATCAATCAGCACAATCACGCGACCATTTTGAAATAAACGAGCCGATGACTGCAGCGCGCCGCCCATTTGAACTTCACCTTCAGCCATAGCGGGTAATATTTTCGCCACTTTCCCCTTAAAGATTTGTCCTGGAGCGGCATCCAATATCACTTCAGCTTCATCACCTTCCTGCAAACGCATTAACGAGTTTTGCCAGAATGCCCCCGCAAAGTAGCGCTGCTCGTCGGGAATAAAGCTCATTACGGGACGTAATGGTAAAGGCACTGCCATCGCTCCCGCACGAAGCGCCATTTGCGTCACCACACCATCTGCAGGTGCCCGCACGACTGTCTGTTCTAAATCGTAGAGTGCACTGGCTAAATCAGCTTGCAAGCCAGCTACTTTAGTATTGACACCATCAATATTAGATTCATAGGCCAGCTTGACACGCAGTTCTTCAGCATTCGCAACGGTCAGTTGTGCCTCTGAGGCTAAGTACAATTGACGCCTATTATCGAGTTCCAGTTCAGTAAAAGGCGAATTCGCGCCCCCTTTCTTGCGGCCTAACTCATAACGCTCGAAGGCAGATTTATTACGGTCTTTATCGGCCCTAGCGCGCTCTACATTAGCCTTAGCCGACTCCCACGCCGCGGCAAGTTGTGGCACTTGGAGCTCAGCTTCCATCAAAGCGGCGCGTTTACGTTTAACAACGGCCTCGAAGGGAATAGGATCGAGACGAAATAACACATCCCCTTGTTTAACAGGCATATTAGGCTGCACTTCCACCGAAGTCACTAAGCCTTTTACTGCGGGGGTGATAGGGATAGTGACAAAATATTCACGGGCAAAACGAGAATAAGGATGGTTGTAATTCATCACGAGCAATAAGGTACCAATAATGAACACCCCGCCCAGCACTGCGGTGGGAACAGTCCATTTATTCATCGGAATTTTAAAGACTTTAAAGATAGCAATACACACGGCCGCATAGGTGAGTATGAGTAATAAATCCATGTTATACCTCAACTTTGTCTGTTTTTATCGCATCCACAGCAGGCGCTATATTCATGGGAGTTATTTGCTCTAACTGTTCAAGCCGAGTCTGAAGCCCTCTGACCGTCTCGCGCAATGAATTCACATCCTCCTCTAAAACTAATTCTCGCTTCATTACAGTATTGAACCCCCAACCGCGATCTTCACGGTATAAAGTCGCCCAGATCCATAAAAATGGCCAAATTGCATGTAGGGTGAATAGACTCACCCACCCGGCGATATGCAATGCATCTTGCTGGGGATGATTACGCTTTTTGGCTATTTCATAGGGGATATCATGAATGGCAATGACACCATAAAACATGATAATGATGACGAAAAACAAAATACCTAACGCAAAGTAATCTAAGAACATCCGCATCTCCTTGTATTAATAATATGTATTCCATCCCAAAGATTAGTGGATGGTCCCCAAACATGCTACCAACATGACATTAACATTTGAGTTTACTCTCAACCTCAGCACCAATATTAACCAAAGATATGCTGTTTCGTTTTTGCCCCCAGTGATCCGGGACACACTTGTCAATTTACTCCATGATCCTAAAGCCTGTTCAGGCTAAACTAGCCACATCATTGCGGCATAGAACGCAAGCATAAAACCCATCATCCCTACAATCTCAAAGGTACCCACACATGATAGGCACTCCCTACACTGAGGGCGCACGACGCGCCATGTTGCTCGGCTGCGGTGAACTTGGCAAAGAAGTGGCCATTGAACTGCAACGCTTAGGCGTTGAAGTGATTGGCGTTGACCGTTACGCCAACGCCCCCGCCATGCAAGTCGCGCATCGCTCCCATGTGATCAATATGCTCGATGCCAACGCCCTGCGTGCCGTTATCGAGTTAGAAAAACCGCACTTAGTCATCCCAGAAATTGAAGCCATCGCCACCCAAACCTTAGTGGACATGGAAGCCGAAGGGGTGAATATTATCCCAACAGCTCGGGCAACAAAGCTCACTATGGACAGGGAAGGTATTCGCCGCCTCGCCGCTCAAACCTTAGGTTTACCAACCTCGCCATATTTTTTCTGTGATACCGAAACCGAATTTAATCAAGCGATTAGTGAAATTGGTGTGCCCTGTGTGGTTAAGCCGGTCATGAGCTCCTCGGGCAAAGGCCAAAGCGTTATTCGCGATATCGCCCTCAGCCATAAAGCGTGGCAATACGCCCAAGAAGGCGGACGCGCCGGCGGCGGTCGCGTGATAGTCGAAGGCTTTATTCCCTTCGATTATGAAATCACCCTGTTAACCATCAGCGCAGTCAACGGCATTCATTTTTGTGCGCCCATTGGCCACAGGCAAGAAGATGGCGATTATCGCGAGTCATGGCAGCCACAAGCCATGTCCGATGAAGTGTTAGCAAAATCCCAAGCGATTGCGAGCAAAGTCGTCGAAGCCCTTGGCGGTTATGGACTATTTGGCGTAGAACTGTTTGTTAAAGGCAATGAAGTGTATTTCTCTGAAGTCTCGCCAAGACCCCACGACACAGGCTTAGTCACACTCATCAGCCAAGATTTATCGGAATTTGCCCTGCATGTTAGAGCGATTCTCGGCCTACCTATTCCCAATATCCATCAGCATGGTCCAAGTGCCTCAGCGGTAATTTTGGCCGAAGGCACCTCAAGCAATATCCGCTACCAAGGGATTGGTGCGGCATTAGAAGCGGTCAACACTCAGCTTAGATTATTCGCCAAACCCGATATTGATGGTCGCCGCCGTTTAGGTGTCGCGCTTGCCCGTGATATCGATATCGACAGCGCAATCAGCAAAGCACTCGATAGCGCCAGTAAAGTAAAAGTCATCTTTTAAGCGGGTTTAACCGTTTAAAATTGGCTTTAAGTACAAGCGACACATCAAAGGGAAATGCGCTTTAATGCTATTTCCCTTTTTCAACACAGAGCCGCACCAATAAAAAGTGACAGCCCAAAATCGACAGTCCCAAATCGACAGAGTAAACTAGCGCCCTTTCTTGCTAGCCATCATCCTAAGTTGTGGCTTAACTCAGATAATTAACTCCGATAATTAACCCAGATAAGTAAAACCAACAGTAGACCCCAATATGCATCTTCAGCCTTCTTGCTTTACCTCTTTCACACAAGCCATTGATGCCTATGCCCTGCCGCAACGTTTTACCTTTCCTTTCTATTACGAACCGCATCCATTATGCGTGATCGCAGCCAACGAATTACAACGCCACCTTGAGACTCAAAACGATTGGCAACATAACTTTGGCCTCACGGGGGAGTTAACCGGTGCCATTGGTAAAATGTTTGGTGTACTTTTAGTGCAAGATCCGCAGGGAGATGTGGGCTATTTGTCGGCATTTTCGGGCAAGTTAGCTGAGCAGAACCATTGGCCACGCTTCGTTCCACCTGTGTTTGATATGCTGGCTAAGGACAATTTTTTCCACGCCGAAAATCTGCAAATCAACCAAATTAACGAGCAGCTACTTGCAGTAGAAAATCACCCCGATATTCCTCGGCTATCGAGCGAACTCAACGCTGAGCAAGCTCAAGCACAGGCCAAGCTTGCCGCCCACAGGCAAGTGATGATCGACGGCCGTCAATCCCGCAAGACGCAGCGCAATCAACTCGCAGTGCAATGGGCAGCCAATCCAACTGATGAGACTTTACGTGAAAATACTGCAATCGAAGCTAAACTCAGCCAAGAAAGCATTAATGAAAAGAATCAGTTAAGAGATATTAAACGCTATTGGGATGAACGTATCCATGCCATCAGCCAAGCGTTAACTCTGCTCACTGATAAGCGTGACGCGTTAAGACTACAGCGTAAACAGCTCTCGGCGGCGCTGCAGCAAAAGCTGTTTGAGCAGTATCGTTTTTTGAATATTCGCAGCGCAGAAAAAAGCCTTAACGGCATATTTAACGGGACGGTTGAGTTAACACCGCCCGCAGGCTCAGGGGAATGTGCCGCCCCTAAGTTGCTACATTACGCCTTTAAACACGGTCTTAAACCATTGGCGATTGCCGAATTTTGGTGGGGGGCGCCGCCAAAATCAGAAATTCGCCAACATAAGCAGTTTTATCCTGCCTGTCTGCGCAAATGCCAGCCTATCTTGGGGCATATGCTCGAAGGGCTTGTTGTCGATGATAATCCGCTGCTGACGAACCCCGCCGAAGGCAAAACCTTAAGCATCCTCTACCAAGACGAGGCGATGGCGATTGTGAACAAACCCGCCGAGTTTTTATCAGTGCCCGGCAAAGAGATTGAAGACTCAGTGTATTCGCGCATGCGGCAAACGTTTCCCTATGCCACAGGGCCACTTATCGTCCACAGGCTCGATATGTCGACCTCGGGATTAATGGTGATCGCATTGACAAAAGACGCCCATAAACAGCTGCAAAAACAGTTTATCCAGCGCACAGTGACTAAGCGTTATGTGGCACTTTTAGCAGGGATCCCTACAGCAATGGCAGATAAACAGGCCGCAGGACAAATCTCTTTACCCCTACGTGGCGATTTAGACGATAGACCGAGACAACTCGTTTGCCATGAGTTTGGCAAAGCGGCCCAAACCTATTGGAAATTAAGCCATATCGATGAAATGGCACGTACAGCCCGCGTGTATCTATCCCCAAAAACGGGCCGAACCCATCAACTCAGAGTTCACTGCGCCCACTCAGAAGGGCTAAATACGCCCATTGTAGGTGACGATCTGTACGGCACTCGCGCCAATCGCCTGCATCTGCATGCAGATTTATTGATGCTTCAACATCCCGTCACCCGTGAACAGATGCGCTTTCAAGTCGATCCTGATTTTTGAGATCTGAGTTCTGATATTGATTAACAAGGCACCAAAAGGAAAACCAAGCTTAGTGGGCATTATCAGAAGTTTGACCGCGATGTATAAGTGGCATTTTTCGGGCATAGTAATGCCTCACTCAAAACGGAATCGACAGCGGTAGTATGGGCATAGGCAATCTGGTTAAAAACATAAGCCGAAATCAATGGTTCTTATTTGCTTTGTTGAGCGCCGCCGTATTTATGAGCGCCTGTCAGCCAGCATCAAATCCCAACGAAACCACGGCTAGCCCAAATACCAGTGTCGCAGTAAAAGCCGCTACAGAAGCAACAACCCTTCGAGCGCCACTTTCACAGGAAGTCTATATCTGGCAGCGCCAATGGCGCCCCGCCAATCAAACGGCATTAGTGCAAAGCCAAGATGCATTTCAAGGATTACGTATTTTAGCGCTGCAAGCGCATCCAAAACCCAATGGCGCAGACATTTGGTTTGAAGTTGCGGTCAATCATGCTTGGTTGCAGGCAGATCCTAGGCCAAAAATTGCCGTGATTCGCTTAGATGGTCAGTTCGTGCATTTAAATGATGAACAAGTGATCAATAAAATCAACCAAGTACTAGCAACTTGGCAGGCAAAAGGCACGCACATCGCGGGGGTTGAAATCGACCACGACAGTGCCAACAGTAAACTGCCAGCCTATCGGGATTTTCTTAAAAAACTTAAAGCGCAGTTACCCGCAGAACTCAAACTCAGCATTACTGCACTGCCCGCTTGGCTCAGTAGCGCCGATTTTCCCGTGTTACTCACCAGTATTGATGAACTGGTGCTACAAATTCACAGCGTAAGCGATCCACGCCTCGGACTATTCGATGCGACTCAAGGTTGGCAGTGGGTGCAGCAACTCTCAAATATCAGCACTGTGCCTTACCTTATTGCGCTCCCCGCCTATGGTTCGGCGGTCATCAGTACAGCTTCAGGTTATAAAGTTGAAAGTGAAACACCGCTGCGCGATCAACTCCAATCAGCCAATGTAGTACAGGAACTGATGGCCGACCCTCTAGTATTACAAGCCTTTGTGCAAAAACTACACACTCAAAAAGATGCCAAACTCAGAGGCATTATCTGGTTTCGGCTGCCGCTGGAAGGGGATAAAAGGGTTTGGCCACTCAACACCTTAATCGCCGTTGCACAGCAAGGTGAACTTGCCGCTAAGATTGAATTAGTGATCTCAAGCGATAACAAGGCCATAACCCAAACGATATTAGCCGCTGAAAATAAGCCAAAAAATCTGGAAATCCACAGGCCACAGCTATTTCAACTGAGCTTAATGAATCACGGTAATATTGCAGGTGAAATTCCTCCTATTTTGTCGCTAGCGGGACAAGCTTGCAGCGGGTATGATGCGCAAAATGGCTATAGCGTAATACAAAAAGATGGGCTGTTAACGTGGCAATGGCGAGCTGAGAATACAGCAGCGTTGACACCAACCAAAACAGTTTCACGCACTGCAATCATGCCTATGCCGCAATCAAACAGAGACATTCAAACACACATGCTCAACCCTGGCGGCCAAAAAGTGATAGGCTGGGCACGTTGTGAGTCATTATATTTACAGGGAATTTATGCGCCATAAGCCAAAACTATCGTTTACCATGGCAACACCCAATCGGGCTTTTATGCTTAAAAAGACCACGCTCATTTGTTTAAGCTTATTTTCCCCTATGCTATTGGCCTGCGGCCCCGATTTTCCTTTGCAACTCACTCAGGATAGGCAGAGCAATCTCAGTTATTTACCGCAAACCTCCTTTAGCCAGCAGCTCACAGCCCTCGCCAAGCCTTTACCTTGGCAGTATCAAGATGCACCAGCTGCACAGGAATATCTCTGGGATGAAGTGCATAGCCGTTATCTTTCACAAACTCGCGCCTTTGAAAACAGCGAGTTAAGTGACGCCCATTTAGCCTTAGTGAACACTTTGCGGGATGCAACGGGCCCCATTGAAGCCGAGCAAATGGCCGCTAAGTTAGACAAAGATCTACCACAAGCGCTAACTTGGTACACCTTAGGTGCCGTAGCGTTTGAAGCAAAAGATTATGAGAGGGCGAGTAACTATTTCATCAAAATCATCAAATTACCACAAAGTGAACGCGCATCTCGTAGCCTGTGGGCACTCTATTCGCTGTCGCGTATTGAGCTTATCTTAAGCAAGACTTCGGCTGATCCTGAACATTTTAATCGTGCCAATGCTTACCTAACACAATTACAAACCGAAGTCGCACAAGGTGCCGCCGATCCCCTGCGTTTGAGTTTAGCGAGCTTAGGTGAACAAGCCTATATCCTGCTACACCAAGGCCAGCCGCTCCCGCAATTGACCAATCAAGGTACAGGTGAAACTGAGTCAGAGCTGCAAATGACTCTCATCCCTGATGCACTGAATAAAGCTATTGAGCTCTATGCCACCCAATCGGTACAGGGCGATAGCGGCGGTTATGATTCCTTATTGATGTTAAGCCGCACTTTGATGGGTAAAGAGATTGCTGAACTTAAGCCGCTACTGCAACAGGCGAGCGTGCAGCAGTTATTGATTGCCTATTGGCAAAGCAGCACTAATGAATTCGCCTACAATGGCCAGCTTTCAGAAATGGGATTAAAGGTTGCTGAGCTCCTTAAAGTATTTCCAACCGATGGCTTACAGCTCAACCATGGCGATAAATTAGCGGCGATTTATTACCAGTTAGGGGATTATGCCAGTGCTGAGCGCCTATTAACGCTAGCGAAACCGAGCGGCCTCACTTGGTGGCTCAACGCAAAATTAATGCTACAAAAGGGCGATCAAGCAGAAGCGGCCAAGGCCTATGCTCAGGCAGCGCGTCACTTCCCTGAGCAACTCAATAAGATCTCGGCCACTGTTGACGCTAAAGAAACTCAGCAACAAGCCATTAATGCCGATGAAGATACAGCCACTTACTGTCGTATTCGTGCCGAGCAAGGAGTGTTGTCACTAGAGCGTGGCGAATATGTCGATGCGCTCAGTCACTTACTCGCCAGCGGTGATGAGTACTGGCAAGACATCGCCTATGTGGCGGAGCGCGTGCTCACCACGGCTGAACTTAAGTTATTTGTCGACGAACATGTGCCATTTATCGCCTTTGAATACCCTAAAGACAGCGACTGGTACGATAATATTGAGCCAATTAACAACCGCTTGCGCTACTTGCTAGGTCGCAGGCTATTACGCGAAGGCGCGATAGCTGAAGCGCCAGTTTACTTCCCTAACCCTAAACTGAATGCCAGCGCCCTTGCCTACGGCACAGAGTTGAATGCAGCGAAAAAAACAAAAGGCATTGATAGCGCGAAAGCCTATTGGGCTGTTGCCGAACTTGCCCGCCACCAAGGCATGGAACTCTTAGGGTTTGAATTAGCCCCGGATTACACTATTTACCAAGGTGTGTTCGATCTAAGTGATTGGAATGAACCGAGCAAACTGGCTGAGAAAGAACAGCTGCGGATCAGTGCCAGCCAAGCAATCCCCGATAAACGCTTCCATTATCGCTACACGGCGGCGGAACTAGCCAACAAGGCATCGGATCATGTGCCCCACAACAGCCAAGCCTATGCAGCGCTACTCTGCCAAGCCACAGGTTGGGTATTGTATCGAGATCAAGAACTTGCCCTGCGTTACTACAAAAAATACGTCGCCAACGGCCCCTTTGTGCCTTGGGCCGAGAACTTTGGTTTGCAGTGTGAAGCGCCCGATTTTGACGGTGCAGTAAAACGAGCGCAGGCGAATGAAATGGCAGAATGGAACGCCCTGTACCACAAGCTGAAAAAGCCCGTCGTATTTGGCGTATTAGCCCTCACAGGCTTATTGGGTGTGTGGTGGATGCGTAGAAGAAAAACTCAATAATAAATAACCATTTACGTCTTTCTCTCTCAACATCGATATGATGAAAAGAGAGAAAGACGCATACCGCTTTACTTGTTCACGCAGTTAATCACTTCCCCCTTCAAATAACCGTTCAAATTCGCCACTGCGATATTGAGTAGACTTTGCCTTGCTTCCTTCGTCGCCCACGCATTATGCGGGCTGATGCTGATATTAGGCGCATGCAGTAAGGGATTATCTGCAGTGGGCGGCTCGGTCGATAACACATCCACGCCGGCAAATAACTTGCCTTGAGCCAGCGCAGCAGCAAGCGCGGCTTCATCAATTAATCCACCGCGCGCCGTATTAATCAGCAACGCATTAGGCTTCATCAAGGCGAGGGTTTGTTGATTGATAAATTGCTCAGTTTCTGGAGTAAGCGGACAATGGAGCGAAATAATATCTGATTCGCTAAGCACAGTATCACGTGGCGCCCACGTCACGCCTTGGGGTAAATCCTTGATGATTGAACGAGTATTGACAAGAACTTTCATCCCGAATGCGAGGGCGAGCGTTCCCACCTGCTGACCGATATCGCCATAACCTATTAAGCCTAAAGTCTTGCCTTTTAAAGATTGCAACGGCATTAAAGTAAAACAAAAATCTTGGCAGTTCACCCACTGGCCATCGACCACAGCTTGATGATGGGCGGCCACGGCTTGGGTGTGATGCAGAATATGGGCAAACACCATTTGCGCAACGGCATCAGGCGCATAAGCGGGCACATTAGTGACCACTATACCTTGCGCTTTAGCTGCCGCGATATCGACAACGTTCGTGCCCGTGGCCAATACGCCTATGTATTTGAGACTAGGAAGTTGCGCTAACGTCTTTGCATTCAAGGGCGTTTTATTGGTGAGAATGACTTCAGCACCTTGGGCTCGCGCGACAATATCAGCGCCACTTGTACGGGAAAAACACGCAAACTCGCCTAATTCATTTAAAGATTGCCAGCTGAGATCGCCAGGATTTAAGGTTTCACCATCAAGTACGACTATTTTCATGCCACTAAATCTCCTTTTAAGACGATGCGTTAGATCTAAAAACTGACTTTGAGCCCAAGGTTAGCCTGAGCCTGCCACATCACATCCGACGTAATATGCCATAGGCATTCATCTTCATTGCAAAACAGCGAAGTGTCACTGTTGATAAAAGTCGCATAACCCCGAATATCCGCAAACAGGCCAAAGTGTGGCGTCACTTGATACTCTACCCCGCCACCAATTCCCATGGAGAAACGCGTTTCGCTCGACCAACCGCTAGGCAGCATGCGGGTGATTCCCGCGCTGGCGGTGACATAGGGCTGGATATCGCCACGGGGGAAATATAAAGTGCCACCCAAGTGGATGTAATCTAAATCTAACGAGGTAAGAAAGTCTGGCGTAAACAAGCCGCCACTTTTCAGTTCAGAGGCTTGATGACTATATAAAAGATAAATATTACCGGGATCATTGGTGCCAATACCCACCATCAAACCGTAATGACTCGACTCCTCAACCTTCACATCGGCCTTATTACCCGTTTGATCTGTGTTGACCTCATATTGATTCACATCAAATTGACCGCCCCCCAGACTATAACCACCAAAAGGAGCGATAAATACCTCGGCCTGCGTAGACATAGCCACAGGTAACAAACTCGCCAACAGCAACAAACGGTAAGTGTTTTTCATAATGAATTCCTTATCTTTTACAAAAACCAATTTAATCAAGGCTAACGCATACCGCGCTCAGACTTGACTCTGTCATAGGCTGCTTGAATATCCTGAGCCTTACGATTAGCTAGCTCCATCATTTCCGGTGGCAACCCTTTCGCCACTAACTTATCGGGATGATGTTCATTCATCAATTTACGGTAAGCCCGTTTAACTTCTTGGTCGCTAGCTTCGTTCGTAATGCCAAGTAAACTGTAGGCATCAGTAATCGATGTTTTATTGCCACTCGATGTTTGATGGAAACGAAACTCCGCCTGCCAGCGTTTAAGTAATTCATCTAACTGCGCTCGACCATAACCTAACTCTTGAGCAATCGTCATCAAGATAGCGTGCTCAGCAGGATCCAATTCACCATCAGACAGTGCCGTTTGGATCTGGATTTCGATGAACATCTGCACTAACTCTTTGCGTCCCATCGTAATAACACGGAAAGCTTGTAAGCTGCTGCGCAAATCAAAATCCGCCGATTTACCCTCACGAAATGCCTGTTGCGCCTCTTTACGGGCTTCCCCCGTTAAACGCATTTGATCCATTAATAAGGTCGCAATGCGAATATCGGTTTCGGTAACATGTCCTGATGCTTTCGCCACATGCCCCATTACTGCAAATGTGGTATTAAAGAAAATGGCTTGGCGATTCTTAGCCTGCCCTAGAATCTGTCGAAAACCCACGCCCGATGCCGCACGCTTATCGTAAAGATGACCGAGCCACAAACCTAGCAGTGCACCAAAAATACGGCCGAACATAAAGCCAATGACAAATCCAAAAAACTTACCCCAAAGCCGCATCTTATTTCCTGATTTCTATTATGTATTTGATGCACTAGCTTAATCCTATGGATATGCCAGCACCGAAATTTACTTGTTACTTTGTAACCTTAGTTCAAGCGCTTGCAATCGTGCAATGGTACCGACATCACACCAAAATCCATTAAACAAGGCACCACTAACTCTGTCTTGAGCCATTTGCGATCGGAGCAACGGACCCAGTGCAAAGGCGCCCTGCGGCGTGTCATGAAATAGCGCAGGGTGATAAATGCCCATGCCCGAAAACGTGTACTTAACATCGCCACGCTCCTGCACTTGATGACCATTCAAAGCAAAATCGCCATTTGGATGCTGCTCAGGATTAGGCACTAACCATAAGTGAGCGAGCCTATCCGCAGCCAGTTGCGTGATTGGCGGTAAAGCATCAATAAACACATCACCATTAATCACTAAAAAAGGTTCGTCGCTTCCGTCCTCACACAATAAAGGCAAAGCGCGTTTAATGCCGCCGCCTGTTTCTAACGCGCTCTCTTCAGCGCTATACCGAATGCGCACCCCAAAAGTGCTGCCATCGCCCAGAGCTTCGACTAACTTATGCCCTAGCCAAGCATGGTTGATGACGATATCGACTATGCCTTTCGCGGCAAGTTTTTCAATATGATAAACAATCAGCGGCTTACCTAACACTGGCACCATAGGTTTAGGTAAACTGTCCGTTAACGGCCGTAACCTTTCCCCTCGTCCAGCGGCCAAGATCATGGCTTTCATTGCTTAACCTCAGATGAAGACTGACTCACAGTAAACGCAGGTAACACACGACGAGTTAACCAGTGTGCAAATGGCACGAGTTCGGGATACTGCAGCGAGATGTCGACAATATACGTTAATGTCAGTGGAATATCCGCCATATACGCAGGTTTACTATCGCGATAGTTTAACCGTGCAAAAATCCCTACCGCCTTAATGTGACGCTGTAAGCCCATGAGATCAAACCAAGTTTGATATTGCTCAAAAGGAGTCTGTGCGGGAATAAAACCAAGCGCTAATGCTTGCTGATAATGATACCGCATCAAGTCTGCAACTAACGGCTGTGGCCAACGAATATAACAATCGCGTAGTAGTGATACCGCATCGTAAGTCACAGGACCAACGACAGCATCCTGAAAATCAATCACGCACAGCTTGTCCGCTTGCAGCATAAGATTACGGCTATGGAAATCCCTATGCATTCCCACACTAGGTTGAGATAACGCATTGCCGACGAGGCGATCAAAAGTATCATTCAGCAATTGCAACTCTGCCGCGTCCAAAGACAAATTAAGATGTGTTCCTAACAGCCACTCAGTAAAAATGTGTAATTCACGGCGCACAAAGGCTTCATCGTAGTTAGGTAATGCCTGTACTAAACCACTATCAAGATTCTTGCACTCAATTACAGCGGCCACTTGCGGTAATAAATCGAGCGCCTGATGGTAAAACCGTTCAACATTTTGTACCGTCAATACAGATAAGAGTTGAGTATCGCCCAAATCACTCATCAACATAAAACCCAGATCGGCATCGGCGTGGATTACTTTTGGAACTGTCAGTCCCACGGCTGAATAAGCATTCGACAGTGCAATAAAGGGGGCGATAGGCACTAACTGAGGCGGTGAATCGGCGGCGATAAAGGTAGCATCAGGCATCGAAATTCGAAAGTAACGCCTAAAACTTGCGTCGCCGGAAATCAACACAGGCATCACCTCACAGGAAAAATAAGCATTCAGCCACTGATTAAGGGAAAGAAATCTCGGATCGGATAAAGTCATTTCATGGCTCTTAAAGAAAAATTGCTTTATTATAGCTGGCATAGAATTTGGAAACAGCTAAGAAATTGAGAGATTTATTAAGCGATGTTGCGTTTGTCAATTGCAACTTTCCCCATCCATACTTGTCCAGAATAAGAAATCATAATTACTGACCTAAAGATGCAGATCCGATACCTTCTGGCCCTGAGCCTGTTACCGCAATTAGTCCTGGCAGACGACTCTCTAACCGCTTCGGCATCCCAATGCTTAATCGAACCGCCAGTACCCCGTATCGTATCTCAAACCCAAGGGATGAGTGCGGCTGAACTCAACAAAATTCGTATTGCGTCTGATAACACCAATGCCGAAATGGGGAAGCAGGCGATTTTCCGTGGCGATGTGGTTTTTAGCCAAGGCGATAGGCACATAGCAGCCGATGAGGCGATTTTAGATCAAGCTACTGAACAGTTTGATGCCAATGGTAATTTAGTCTTTCAAGACAGTAACTTCACCGTTACAGCCGAATCCTTACAAGCTCAAATGCGGACAAACCGTGCCACCCTTAAAGGCGCACAATATTGGATCCATGGCCAACAAGTTCACGGTGATGCCGAAAAACTGCAAATTACTATCAATAACAATTTAATTTTAACGAATACCAACTTCACTACTTGCCCTCCTGACAATGTGTCTTGGCTACTCGAGGCCGAAAAGATCAAGATCAACAGCGAAGAAGAATGGGGCGAAATTTGGAATGCCAAACTAAGAATTGGCGGTGTACCTGTATTCTATATTCCCTACATGACAGTCCCCGTTTCAGACAAACGTAAATCTGGCTTTCTCTACCCTAGTTTTAGCACTAGCACTACAGATGGTGTCGAAATTTCTGCACCTTATTATTGGAATATTGCCCCAGAGTACGATTTAACATTTACGCCTAGCTATATGTCAAACCGTGGTTTATTCACTAAAACAGAGTTTGGTTATCTGGCGGGTGAGGCCCAAAATGGCCGAGTCAATTTAGAATATCTAGGCAATGACAAATTGATCGATGGTAGCCCGAATCGCTACTTATATAACTGGCAGCATCAAGGGGCGATCGACAAAAATTGGCGCGTATTAGCGAATTTTACCGATGTATCAGATAACAATTATTTCAATGACTTAAAGTCAGATGTTAACCGTGCAACCGATAACCAGTTATCACGCATAGGTGAAATCAGCTACTTCGAAAGTAACTGGGATCTAAGCACCCGAGTACAAGATATTAAAGTACTGGGTGAGGATGAAAAACCATATCAAGTCATGCCTCAGGTTAACTTTAACTATCGCGCTGCTGATTTTTGGAACAATTTAGATTTTGGTTTCAATTCGGAGCTAACGAATTTTGCCCATCAGGACAACAATGTTAATACGGCGACTCGTTTGTACATGTCACCAAGCGTAACTCTGCCAATACATGGGCCTTCAGGCTCGCTCACCAGTCAAGTTAAGTTGATGCAGACCAATTATTGGCAGCATAACGAAGATCCAGACATAGTTGTTGACGACACAGTGAATCGCACCATCCCGCAGGTACGGATTAATGGTCAAATCAACTTCGAACGTTTTACTGAGCTTTTCGATCAAAACTACCGCCAAACGCTCGAGCCACAATTTCAATATCTTTATGTCGGCTACGAAGATCAACGCAACATAGGCATTTATGATACAGCTCAATTACAGGACGACTACTTTGGTCTATTCCGTGATCGTCGCTTCTCGGGTCTGGATCGGATTTCCGATGCAAATCAAGTCACTCTAGGTGTTACTACACGCCTGTTTGATAGTCATAACCAAGAAGCCACTAAATTCAGTCTAGGACAAATTTTTTATCTGCAAGACAGTAAAGTCGGTTACGAAGACAGTATTTTTGAGTCTAATCAATCAACTTCAGTACTTGCTGCAGAGTTAGATACCCGCTTGTCCCATGATTGGTATATGGGGGCTGCGATTCAGTACGATACCAACACCAGTGACAATAAAAAATCTGAAGTCACCTTAGATTTCAGACCTGAAGCGAATAAATTACTGCAATTTAGCTATCGCTATGTCCCAGATTTATTGAACTCAAATACCAATGATACAGTGAACATCTCCCAAGCGGGCGTTCGTGGCGCTTGGCCAATCAGTGATGACCTCTACTTTGTTGGTAATTGGTATTATGACCTTAACGAAAGTCGCAGTATTGAAACTTACACAGGTATCCAGTACGAATCATGCTGTTACGCAGTAAGACTTAGTTATCATTATCGCATTAAAACCAACTATGACGACAATATAGGTTCTGCCACAATTGATCCTCGTGAGCAGTTTGATAGTGGTGTCTACCTGAACTTAATCATTAAGGGACTCGGTGGTTCTGGCCCATTAGGCGTATCCGATATGCTCAATGACGGCCTGTTTAACTACAGAAAACCGCTTTATCTGAGGAATTAGCAAAGAATTGTGATAGATTGCTGAACCTCAACAAGGACTCAGAGTCCAAACAGATTAATGAGTGCTTTACCGTTCACCTTTTGCTAAAGCGAATAAAAGCGAATCTTAAGGTCTAACCTTGCACTCAAATGCGTCGCCAAAAAATTACATTAGGGCAACTCACTGTAATTTCGATATAAATGGTAAAGTTATTTCAATTAAGCCGTCGAACCTGACCTTAGAACGTGCCAAGGATTTTGTGGATGAAACCCAGTAAACATCTGATTTTTGCTTTATTTGCACTCGCGATCAGCCAACCTACATTGGCCGCACCCCAGCCGCTAGACCGCGTTGCAGTCCAAATTAACGACGGCATAGTGCTCGAAAGTGAAATCACTAACATGATTGACACTGTTAAAGCGAATGCCAAAGCAGCAAACCAATCGTTACCTTCTGACAGTGCCCTGCGCACTCAGGTGATTGAGCGTTTAATCTTAACTCGCCTACAATTGCAAATGGCCAGTCGTATAGGGCTGAATATTGGTGACTTACAACTAGACCAAGCGATTGAAAACATCGCGCGCGAACAAAAAATGTCTGTCGCGCAGATGCAACAAAAAATTGAAAGCGAAGGTTTAAGTTTCAGCCAATACCGAGAACAATTGCGCGAAGAAATCACTCTAGGTGAAATTCAACGTATTCAAGTACAACGCCGCATTCAAGTATCACCACAGGAAATTACTAGCCTAGTCAAACTCATCCAAGAACAAGGGATGAAAGATGTGGAATACCAAATTGGCCATATCCTGATTGACGTGCCTAATAACCCCACCAGTGAACAACTCGAAGCATCAAGCAAACGCGCCAATATCGTATTAGAACGTTTGAAGAGTGGTGAGGATTTCCGTCGTACCGCTATCGCTTCTTCTTCAGGTCCTAAGGCACTCGAAGGCGGTATTTGGGATTATATGAACATCAACGAAATGCCAACTCTGTTCGCCGAAGTGATTAACGGTGCGAAAATGGGTGACATTATCGGCCCGATTAAGAGTGGTGCAGGTTTCCATATTATTAAGATCATGGATGCTCGCGGCCTACAAACCAAAGAAATTGAAGAAGTTAGAGCGCGCCACATTTTGCTCAAGCCATCGCCGATCCTGTCAGAAGACCGCGCTAAAGCCATGCTTGAGCAATTCCTGAAACAAATCCGCTCAGGTGAAGCTAAGTTTGAAGACCTAGCGCGTCAATACTCAGAGGATCCTGGTTCGGCCACAAAAGGTGGTGAATTAGGTTGGGCAGAACCAAGCATTTACGTACCTGAGTTTGCTCAAACGCTCAATAGTTTGAAAAACGACCAAATTAGTGAGCCATTCCGTACGACTCACGGTTGGCATATCACTCAATTAGAAGAACGCAGAAAAACCGACGCCACGGATCAGTTCAATAGCAACCGTGCGCACCAGTTGATCTTCCGTCGCAAATTTAACGAAGAACTGCAAAACTGGCTAGACGAAATGCGTTCAGACGCATACATTGAAATCTTCCAGCCAGAGACCAATCGAGGTTAATTCTAATTGAGCACTAAACGTATTGCCGTTACCCCAGGCGAACCCGCAGGTATTGGCCCCGATTTAGTCATACAACTCGCTCAGCAGGCTTGGCCTGCTGAGTTAGTCGTTTGTGCGGATCCAGAATTACTTGCGAGCCGTGCGAAACGACTCGGTTTGCAAGTGACTTTCCGCCCTTACCAGCCAAATCAAGCTCCTAAACCGCAAGAAGCGGGCACATTAACCATAGCGCCCTTTAAGTTAGTGAGCGAATCGATTTGCGGTCAGCTCGATGAGCAAAACAGCACTTATGTAGTTGAAACCTTGCGTTATGCGGGCGAAAAAAACATGAGCGGCGAGTTTGATGCTGTCGTGACAGGCCCTGTGCATAAAGGCATTATCAATCAAGCAGGTATTTCCTTTAGTGGCCATACTGAGTTTTTTGCCCATCAAGCAAATTGCCCCGATGTGGTGATGATGCTGGCAACACCAGGTTTGCAAGTGGCACTCGTGACCACCCATATTCCTCTGGCCTATGTTGCAAAAGCCATAACGCGCCAACGCTTACAGCATATTATCAAGATTCTACATGCCGATCTCATCAGCAAATTTGGCATAGTTTCACCGAAAATTTATGTCTGTGGCCTCAATCCACACGCAGGTGAAGACGGCCATTTAGGGCGTGAAGAAATCGACGTGATTATTCCTGCACTCAACGAGTTGCGAGAAGAGTTCCAGATGAATATTGTCGGCCCATTACCGGCCGATACTCTGTTCCAACCTAAATATTTACAGGACGCCGATGTCGTCTTGGCCATGTACCATGACCAAGGACTTCCCGTTCTCAAGTCACAAGGATTTGGCAAATCGGTAAACATCACCTTAGGTTTACCTTATATTCGTACCTCGGTTGACCACGGTACGGCGCTCGATCTCGCGGGTACAGGCAAGGCCGATATTGGCAGTTTTGTCTGTGCTCTGAATAAAGCCATTGAGTTATCCTCAAAGAACTAAACGATTACATTATTAATGAGCAACAAAGTACATTTAGGCCACACGGCCAGAAAGCGTTTCGGACAAAACTTCCTTACCGACGGCAATGTGATTGACCGCATTGTGGGTGCAATTGCACCCGATAATCACCATGTGATGGTCGAAATCGGCCCTGGCCTTGGTGCCTTAACTGAACCTGTAGCCGATGCTGTGGATAATCTGACTGTCGTCGAACTCGACCGCGATCTGGTTGAACGCTTACATCAACACCCAGTCCTTAAAAATAAACTGACTATTCACCAAGGTGATGCACTGCAGTTTGATTTTGGCAAACTGAGTGTGCCTGGCAAAAAAATGAAAGTATTCGGTAACTTACCTTACAATATTTCAACGCCACTGATGTTCCACCTGTTCGAATTTGCCGAACAGATTGAAACCATGCACTTTATGCTACAAAAAGAAGTGGTACTGCGTCTATCGGCAAGCCCAGGCTGTAAAGCCTATGGCCGTTTAACGGTCATGGCACAATACTTCTGCCAAGTGGTTCCGGTTCTCGAAGTACCGCCCCACAGCTTTACCCCTGCGCCTAAAGTGGACTCAGCAGTCGTACGCTTATTGCCATACACCGTAAAGCCGTTCCCTTGTAAAGATGTAACCGTACTACGCCACCTTTGTACTACCGCATTCAACATGCGTCGTAAGACTCTGCGTAATAACTTAAAGCACATGTTATCTGACGATGAGTTCGAGCAGTTAGGGATTGACTCAAGTCAACGCCCAGAACAGATTAGCGTGCAGCAGTATGTTGCTATGGCTAACATGGTTTGCGATAAGAAAGCATAAATATGTCAGGGCACTTAGGTGCCCTTAGACCAGAGCCTAGGAACAAGAATGAGCGCATTGGACACCTCCATTCGGGTCGAAGTCAAAACTGAGTATATAGAGCAGCAGTCCTCGCCCGAGGATGAAAAGTACCTCTTCAGTTACACCATCACTATCATCAATTTAGGTGAGCAAGCGGCTAAACTTGAAACTCGTCACTGGATAATCACTGATGCCAATGGCAACACCAGTGAAGTCCAAGGTGCTGGTGTTGTCGGTGAAACGCCAACCATAGCGCCGAATACTGCCTATCAATACACTAGTGGTACTGTGCTCGATACGCCACTTGGCATAATGCACGGCACTTATGGTATGGTCAGCGAATCGGGTGAGCGTTTTCAGGCGACAATCCGTCCCTTCCGTTTAGCGACCCCAGGCTTACTACATTAATATCGTTAGGAAAGGGGTACTGTGGCGCATTATTTTGTTGGTGATATTCAAGGCTGTTTCGCTGAGTTACAAAAATTACTCGCTAAGGTCGATTTTAATCCTTCCCGCGATGAACTCTGGGCTGTAGGTGATCTTGTTGCACGCGGACCTGACTCCTTAGCTACGCTACGTTTTTTTCGCTCCTTAGGTGATTCCGCTAAAACGGTTTTAGGTAACCACGATCTCCATCTAATGGCATTACACGGTAAGCTCAAACGCGCTAAGCCCAGCGATAATCTCACTGAAATTCTAGAATCCCCCGATATCTCAGCCTCAATTGACTGGCTGAGACAACAACCTCTTATGCGTGAATTACCTGAACACCAACTCATTATGAGTCATGCGGGTGTACCACCTCAGTGGTCGCTGGAGGTATTAAGAGAAGAATCCGCACTCGTCAGTCGCGCGCTCAAGCACGATGATTATCTTGAGACATTAATAAGCCAAATGTATTCAGATACCGCCGAACAATGGGATCCAAGTGCAATTGGCATAGAACGCTTACGTTATTGCATCAATGCATTAACACGCATGCGCTATCTTTATGTCGATGGCCGACTTGATTTTGATTGCAAACAACCTCCTGAAAACTGTACTAATCCACAACTCAAACCTTGGTTTGAGTTTGCTTCGCCGCTGCGCCAGAGTCATACCTTAGTATTTGGCCATTGGGCTGCGTTGATGGGCAAGGTCGACGATACTAAATTAAAGGCTTTAGATACAGGCTGTTGCTGGGGTGAGCACTTAACCTTATGGCATCTTGAAAAAGACCAAAAAATTACGCAAAAAAAGTTAAAAAAGAGTTAAACTAAAACAGCTTAAAGTCGATAACAGACTGAGCCGCCTAACCCTGAATATCACCCTGTTTTCATTTGGAAAAATATAATAAAAATCGGAGTATCCTATGAAATTTAATGTAGCCACCAGAGTGATTGGCGGATTTGGTATTGTCACACTTTTACTCGTGTTGCTAGGATTTACATCTTATTTAACCAACAATAGCCTAAAAGCCAGCTCTGCTATGATGCAAGAATTAAGCTTGCCCGCGCTGAAATCGACAAACCACCTTAGTGAAGCATTGAGTGAGCAACAAAGACAAATCCTCATTGCCTATAACACCCCTAGATCGGCAAATATCCCAAATATTCGTAAAGTGTTTGAAGACCACGGGACTCAGTTCAAAAACGAAATTGCCACCCTCACTCAGTTAGTCAAGAGCCAGCAGAATCTATCTTCTTTAATTGCCCAATTAAGCGGCAGCTTTGCTACGTTTGAGCGAGATAGTATTGCCATGATCGCCGAACGTGAGGCCTCATTGAGCAAGCAAGAACAGCTAGTTGAACTAAAGAAAAAGCTCGAAAATGCCGCCGATGATGCCTCATCGGAACTGCTCGATATTGTTGATTTAGAAAGCAGTCAGAATCCCGATGAGCAGAGTCTTGCTGCATCAGCCAGCGCTATTGATACTAGCCTCGGAAATATCATCACCACTATTGCAGATTTAGTAACAAATGACGAAGACAGTAAGCACGAACTGATCTCAAAGGAACTTGACTACATTATCAGCGAAACCAAGAACAAACTTGAATATGTGAATCGTCACGGTCAAGGTATCGTCGAAGCGGATACCTTAAGCTCGGTCACTAAAGATATCGAAAAAGTATTAGCGCTCGTCACCGGTCCGCAATCTATGTTGCTGCTAAAATCGAGTCAGCTCTCCCACTCCAAAGAAGCTGTGATAAAACTTGGCATTATCGAAAATGATGTAAAAGTCATCAATTCCAACATGAATGATGTCAGCGATAACATCGAACTTGTTGCCGCGAACATGAGCAATGACACCATAGCCAAGATTGACTCTGCCAGCATACAAACCATGATTGTCGTGTTAATAGCAATCGTTGTCGCTGTGATTGTGAGTTTTGCTGTGGTGAATCCGTTAAAACGCTCACTCAGCCAAGTGAACAATGCCCTGAACGTCTTAGCCTCAGGTAACCTTACCCATAAACTAGATGACTCTGGACACGATGAATTTGCCGAACTAGCAAAAAACTGTAATCGTCTCGTCGATAGCTTACGCAGTTTAATCATAGGTATTTTAGATAGGTCAAATCAACTTGCCGCGGCAGCCGAACAAACATCAGCAATCACAGCGCAAACCACCTCAGGCATACAAGAACAAAAAAGCCAAGTTGACCAAGTGGCTACTGCGACAACTGAACTTAGCTCTAGTGCTCAGCAGGTGTCTTTAAGTGCCAATCAAGCCCTTGAGCAAATCAAACAGGCTGATCAAGAAACTCAGCACATGCGTGCCATTGCGCAAGAGAACAAACTGACTATTTTGGCTTTAGCCGATGAAGTGGCCAAAGCGGGTGTTGTGATTAATAAAGTGCAGTCGGACAGCGCCTCTATTGGCTCAATTTTGGATGTGATCCGTGGTATTGCTGAGCAGACTAACCTACTCGCCCTTAACGCCGCTATTGAAGCCGCCCGTGCGGGTGAACAAGGTCGTGGTTTTGCGGTAGTTGCCGATGAAGTGCGTAGTTTAGCCTCACGCACTCAAGTGTCGACCCGAGAGATCCAACAGATGATCGAAGTGTTGCAGCAAGGTGCAGAGCAAGCCGTTGCCGCCATGGATATGGGGCGTGCTCAAGCCAACGCCTGTGTTGAAAAAACGGAGCAAGCCAACATTGCCCTCGAGACCATCAGCCAATCTGTGCATAAGGCCTATGATTCTGGCACCCATATCGCCCATGCTGCGCAGGAACAGAATTTAGTAAGCCAGCAAGTTTCTGAAAAACTAGAGCATATTGCAGCAATTTCAGAAGAAACCGCTATCGGTGCAGATCAAACGGCTCAGTCTAGCCATCAAGTCGCCAAATTAGCCGAAGAACTCCAAGCTTCGGTCGGTGAATTTAGAGTCTAATGTTTATCACCACTAAAACCTAGGGTCGCTTAGCGGCCCTTTCTTTTGAGACGAATTCACTTGCCTATCTTACTGACGACTCGAACTGTCCGGCTTTGCACAAATTAAGGCCATAAAAAATGCCAAACTTAAGTTTGGCATTTTTATCTAGCTTAATGCTTAATGCTAGATACTTAATATTAGACGCTTAATATAACGTAGCAGCAAATAGAGCTAAAGTGCCGCTAAGTTCAAATCCGCATTACTCTTCTTCACCGCCCGCAGCAGCGCCAAGACGCTCTTTCACTGCAGCGGTAATTGGGCTAGCACCATGACCGTTTGCTTCAGCCCAAGCTTGGATAGTCATCCCATCAGCTTCAGCAACACTCAATTCAGTCGCCGACAAACGCTTAGCCACAAACTCACCGGTATCGTTCGCACTCGCACCGTAAGCGGTGCGCAATAGACTTGCACCATCGCAACTGATACCACTGTAAATCTGACGTAACTTAACGCGGCTTTCTTTTAACTTTTTACGTAAGCGGTTTTTGTCGTTAGCTTTTACATAATCACAAAGACTCGCTACGAGTGGATCTTCCCCCGCAACAGCAGAGGTTGGTACAGCAATAGAACTAAATCCAATCAACGCAGCCAAGGCCACAGGCATAAGACGCATCCGATACTCCTTAATACTTTCTTATAGTTTTATTATCAATTCTGTATGGGCTGCATCTATTGTCTAAATGATATTGACCTCTTGGCTTTAGCTCTCGTTCGAAATCTAGGATAACGAAATAGGCTATCTCTTTCCGTGAAAACTAAATGTCCGATATGATGCAATACGTTAGATAAACTGACGCCCCATACACACAGGGTACACAACAGAAGCTGCAATTTAACATTTTTTTACCAAATTGATAAAGCGATATTCCAAACCAGCCGCATTTATACTCGACAAAGATTCAGTTTCCTTCCAAGTCCCATCGTCCCAGTGGGGGAAAAATGTATCGCCTTCCACCTCAAGATTGATTTGCGTCAAATATAAGATATCGGCGCAGGGCAATAACTCGGCATAAAGCTGGCCACCACCTATAACCACTAACTCTTCACACTCACAAGCAGCTTGTTTGGCTGCATCAAACGAAGTCACACAGGTCACGCCCTCAATCACAAGATCCGTTTGGCGTGAAATCACTATGTTATGTCGACCAGGAAGGGGCCTACCGATTGACTCAAAGGTCTTACGTCCCATCACGACTGGCTTGCCTAGGGTCATAGCTTTAAAGTGACGTAGATCTTCTGGAAGATGCCATGGCATTTTATTATCTTTTCCGATGACTCGATTGTTTGCCATCGCGGCTATCATAGCAATGCGCATGCTCACTCCTGTTTTATAGAAATAGAATTATTGAATGACGGGGCGGGTCCTGAAATATAGCAAACTCGGCATGGCCAAACCCACAGCTAACGCCCCTAGAATAAAGACAGTTTTGAGGCCATTACTAATCACTTGCCCCGTCAGTTCAGGACTGACTTGAGATTGAGCGGTCAATTGCACTAAGGCAATCACAGTATTAAATGCATAAGTGCCTGGGATCATAGGAATAATCGCAGCGACAGCATACATTAAAGGTGGCGCTAAGTGGCGCTTACCAAACCCTATGGTAATAATCCCTACTAATGCCGCGGCGGCGAAGGTTGCCCACTCAATTGGCAGACCAAACTGTAACATTAAAGTACGGGAACTATGGCCAATGGCTCCCGCTAAAGCGCAGTAAGGAAGAAATCGTTTAGGAACATTAAATACCATAGCAAATCCTACGGCGGGAATTGCTGAGAAAAAAGCATCGTGCAGCAGCGTTATCAGTAATTCCATCATAGGAAAATTCCGCCGATCTGCATCGCAATCGTAATGCCAATCACAGAAGAAACGGTCAGCAAAGTAGCATGACCCCAGCGGGATATACCGACATTCATGTGCCCTTTTACCATGTCGGAAATCGCATTAATCATCGGAAAACCCGGCACTAACATCAGCACACTCGCGGCCATAGCAGCCTTAGGCGTTTCACTCAATGCAAACACATAGCCAGTTTGAGCCAGCATACTGGTGACGAAAGCTGTGATGGCAAAATTGACTAATAAATTAAAATGCCGCTTAGCAATTGCTAAACGTACCGACATACCCACTGCCGCGGCAAAAAAAGTAATCACGCATGCAGTGAGATCGCCATTAAATAAATGACAGAAGCTAGCGCACGACAGGCCAATCATGAATACCACTAAGCTAGGAGGATAGGTTTTAGGTTCAATCCGCGCCAAGCGTTTACGCACTTCATTTGGGCCATACAACCCCTTTTCAGCGAGTAAACAGATACGTTGTAATTCACAGACGACTGTCATGTTAATGCCATGCTCACGAATACGACGAGTAGTTGTGATACAGCGACCATGAACCAAACTGGTTAACACGAGGGAATTAGAGGAAATAGAGAGTTCTACGCTGGCAAGACCTAAAGCCTGACCTAGACGCTGGCTGATTTCTTCAACTAAATCAGATTCCGCGCCGTAGGCCAGTAGCAATTGTGCAGCACGCACAACTTGCCGAGTAATATCATTTTGAGTATCAGCGTACACAGAACTCTCAAAACTCAAAGATTACTATTATCTTTGGTAAATAACTTCTACGTCGTAGTCGTCATCATCAAAGTCGTCGTCATCATCTTCATCAACATAATCTTCATTCAATGAATCAAGGTTTGCTTGATGATAATTATCCCACTTAAACTCAACTTCACTATCTGGGTCGACTTCATTGTCTTCAGGTGGAAGACTCGCAATGTAATCGAGGAGTTTTAATGCCAACTCACTGGTACCGTCGCGGTTATAGGCGGAGATAGTATAAACATCGCCTTCCCAACCCATTTCTTTAACGATACGATCAACCTTCTCTTGCAGCTCTTCTTCAAGCAGCAGATCGGTTTTGTTAAAGACTAACCAACGCGGCTTACTCGCCAACTTTGGAGAATATTTCTCAAGCTCACCTACGATAGCGCGCGCAGACTCAACCGGATCGGTTCCGTCAATCGGCTCAATATCTATGATATGCAGCAGAATACGGCAACGCTCAAGATGCTTTAAGAAGCGAATACCTAAACCCGCACCATCGGCAGCGCCTTCGATGAGACCAGGAATGTCCGCAATCACAAAGCTTTGCCCAGGACGTGGATTAACCACACCTAAGTTAGGCACTAGTGTAGTAAACGGATAATCAGCCACTTTCGGCGTTGCACGGGAAACCGCACGAATGAATGTCGACTTACCCGCGTTAGGCATGCCAAGCAAACCAACGTCAGCCAGAAGTAACAACTCTAATTTAAGGCTACGAACTTCACCGGGTGTGCCTAACGTCTTTTGACGTGGGGCACGGTTAGTACTGCTCTTAAAACGGGTGTTACCTAAACCATGGAAACCACCTTTGGCAACCAATAGCTTGTGACCGTGGGTTGTTAAATCCCCAAGGACTTCTTCAGTATCATGATCGACCGCGCGAGTACCAACAGGAACTTTTAAGATCAAATCTTTACCGCTATGACCAGTACAATCACGGCCACGACCATTTTCGCCACGTTCAGCCATGTGAAAACGTTCAAAACGGAACTCGATCAAAGTGTTGAAGTTTTCGTCAGCCTGCAGAAAAACACTGCCACCGTCGCCACCATCACCACCATCAGGACCACCATCAGGTACATACTTTTCGCGCCTAAAGCTAACACAACCGCTACCGCCGTCGCCTGCTTCGACCCTAATTACTGCCTCATCGACAAACTTCATACTTACTCCTGGCACCACTGAATGAAGCAATTATACCGTCTAACTTCATTGGTCGCCAAAAAACTCGAGATACTTTGCTCCCAATCTTACCTGTCAATGCTCATTCTTGGTAATCATTTACCAACTCAAGCATCTACACGGCGTAAATAGAAGCACAAAAAACAGAAAGCCCCACCAATGGCGGGGCTTTAACAGTATAAGCTAGGTTCGAAAGTTAAGCTTCGATGCTAATAAACTTACGGTTATTAGCGCCTTTAACTTCGAATTTAACTTTACCGTCAGTCAGAGCAAACAGAGTATGGTCACGACCAATACCTACGTTTACACCAGCGTGGAATTTAGTACCACGTTGACGAACAATAATGTTACCAGCTAGAACTGATTCACCGCCAAAGCGCTTAACACCTAGACGTTTACTTTCTGAATCGCGGCCGTTACGAGTAGAACCGCCAGCTTTTTTATGTGCCATGAGTTAGACTCCTATTATGCGTTGATAGCAGTAATTTTAACTTCAGTGAACCACTGACGGTGGCCCATTTTCTTGTCGTGGTGCTTACGACGACGGAACTTAACGATAGTAACTTTATCGCCACGACCGTGACTTACAACTTCAGCAACAACTTTACCGCCAGCCACTAAAGGAGCACCAACATGCACTGTTTCGCCATCAGCGATCAAAAGAACTTGATCGAACTCGATAGTTTCGCCAGTTGCAACTTCTAACTTTTCTAAACGTACCGTGTGGCCTTCAGCTACACGGTGTTGTTTACCACCACTTTGAAAAACAGCGTACATAGCTATTTTACTCCAATTCCTAACACGCGGGCTCATTCTTGGATGAGGCAGGGTGCTACAAAAACTTTATTGACAATGGGCGCGGAGTTTACGCGAAGAATCCAACTCTGGCAAGCCCTAATTAGGAAAGAATAAAAAAAGACCGGATTAACTCTCACATTAGTTGAGCTAGTGCTGTCATATGTCAGAATTTTAGGTAAAATTCATTTCATTATAACACGTGAGCCTAAACAGGGGCCGGGTACGTAATGACCCCACAACCAGAGTCTATTATGGATTTAAACGCTATTCGTCAACTGGCTGACACTGATATGCAAGCAGTCAATCAGCTGATATATAAACAGCTTGAATCAGATGTCGCCCTAATTAATCAATTAGGTTTTTACATTATTAATGGTGGTGGTAAACGTCTTCGTCCTCTGCTATCGGTTTTAGCCGCACGTGCAGTGAGCTACGAAGGAGAAGCACATCTTAAGCTAGCGGCGATTATTGAGTTTATCCATACAGCCTCATTGCTCCACGATGATGTCGTTGATGAATCGACGTTACGCCGCGGACGAGAAACCGCCAATGCACTGTTTGGCAATAGTGCCAGTGTGCTAGTCGGGGATTTCCTTTATACCCGCTCATTCCAGATGATGACCGAACTTGACAACATGAAAGTGCTCAGAGTGTTAGCTGATACGACTAACGTGTTGGCCGAGGGCGAAGTCTTACAACTGATGAATTGCAATGACCCTGACACCACTGAAGAAAGCTATATGCGGGTCATTTATTGCAAAACAGCCAAGTTATTTGAAGCCGCTACGCTACTCGCGGGCGTGCTAGCAGGTGCAACGCCTGAGCAAGAAACCGCCTTAGGCAACTATGGTAAGTATCTCGGCACCGCCTTTCAGCTTACTGACGACTTACTCGACTATACCGCCGACAGTGACGAGCTAGGTAAGAATATCGGTGATGACCTTGCCGAAGGTAAACCGACTCTGCCACTCATCTATGCCATTGCCCATGGAACAGACGAAGAGAAACAGCTCATACGTCAAGCAATTGAACAAGGTGATGGTACTCAGGCCATAGATAAAATCGTAGCAGCACTGCACCATTGCGGCGCGTTAAACTACACCCAACAAAAAGCAATTGAAGAATCAGAGAAAGCGATCGCGGCATTATCTGCTTTACCCGATAGCGACTATAAGCAAGCCTTAGTTACGCTAGCTAAGATTTCGGTCGACAGAAACCACTGATTGCTAACTAATGTAGTTTCGCCCCAAAAATAAGGTCTTACTCAGTAAGACCTTTTTTATTGCTTTAACCGCAATCCTAAAATCAAACCTGCCAAAGGATCGGCGTTTCGCCTCGCTCAAGCAATAATTGATTCACTTGAGAGAAATGCCCACAACCAAAAAAACCCCGATAAGCCGATAAAGGTGAAGGATGTGGTCCTGTGAGCACTTGATGTTGCGGTGCGTTAATAACTTGACCCTTTTTAATGGCATGACTGCCCCAAAGCACGAAGATAATCGGCTGAGTCTGCCGATTTAATAATTCCAGCACCGCAGTCGTAAAGACTTCCCACCCGGCTTTGGCATGGGAATGCGCCTTGCCTTGCTCAACGGTCAGCACCGTATTGAGCATCAATATCCCCTGCTCCGCCCATGCGGATAAATCACCATGGGATGGCACAACAAAACCCTCAATATCCGTCGCTAATTCTTTGTACATATTGGCTAAAGATGGCGGTGGTTTTATCCCGCGTTTAACCGAAAAACATAAACCATGGGCTTGATCTGGGCCGTGATAGGGATCCTGGCCAATCAAAACCACTCTGACTTGTTCAAGGGGCGTCATACTAAAAGCATTGAAAACATCAACTTCGGGGGGATAAACCACTTTCCCAGCCCTGCGTTCATTATCAACAAATGCGCTTAGTTGCTGAAAATAAGGCAAAGCTCTTTGCTCATCGATAAATGTTTGCCATGTCGCCTGAGTCACTATTTTACTTCCTCAATTCTATAGTCAGGTTAGCTTAAAAGTCCTGTAGTGGTATGGCAAGTTTGCAGACCTTACCTGCCGCTAAGTAATACCACTAAACCTGCTAGGTCTCACGTTAAGACTTTCAATTTAAAACATTCGAAATTAAGTGATATAGTGCGCCCATTCTCGCACACTCTGATACGTAATGATGATCCAACATTCTGATAAATCAATTCAAAGACATCAAACGGGTTTCACCTTAATTGAACTTGTGGTGGTCATCATAGTGCTCGGTATTTTAGCCGTTGTGGCCCTGCCAAAATTTATCAATGTGCAACAAGATGCGCAAATTGCAACAGTTAAAGCGGCAGGTGGAGGCTTTAAATCAGCCATCAATCTGGCACGTTCCGTATGGGCTGTAAAAGTGGGCTCAGGTCCAAAAGAGGATTTACCCGTATTTGGTACGGCACAATCCGAACAAATAGATTTCAACGCCTTCGGTTGGCCAGCACAACACTATATCCATGGCAATGAGGCCTCTCCGGCACTCGATAATGTCGAAGACTGTATATCGGTATGGGAAGTATTATTTCAAAATACCCAGCCGAGTGTCTCGCGCTTGAATATTGATGCGACTGAAACCGACTATAAAGCCAGTTATACCGATCCTGGCCAGTGCACTTATTTGTATCGAACAAACGATAAACTGTCGATTAATTATGACTCCCATACAGGAGTCGTCATTACCGACACAGATCCCAATAGTTAATGCCTGACGATTCCTTCTTACACCAATTAAGTTAGAATCGAACTTTAATCTGTTACTTTTTTAGAGTGAACGCCATGACCGACACGAGCAGCACCACCATTTACGAACTTGCCGATCAGTTTATTGCCTTAGCCAATCAGCTAAGCCAACAAGAAGCAGATGTAGGTAAAGTTGGCACAGCACTCCGTTTTGCCGCAGCACGTTTTAATGCCTTCGAAGCCGCGATTAAATCAGCGGATCTCGGTGCAGAAAAAGAGAGCGCATTAGAATGGTTTAGCAGTGAATTCAAAGAAATGCTGAGTGACAACTTAGACGACCACATTGCCAATCCACCCATTATCCAAGAAAGTGTGGCAGAAGAAGCTGATAATTCTGTGCAAATGTTTAAAGGCTAATCACGCCTTGATTTAAATGCATAGCCATAAACAAACACGCCATCGATTGATGGCGTGTTTGTTATTTAAAACCAATGATTTTAGATAGATCGCTAAAGCGTGTACACCACACGGATCGCCAGCAATATCAATACTACGCCGGACAACTTATCAATTAACCCCGCCTTTTCTCTCAACTTAGGCAACACACTCGAGTGGGATAGCAATAAGGCTATCAAAGTGTACCAAAGACCATCGACTACTAACGGTGTAAAAACAATTAATGCTTTAGCCGTCATGCTATCAGCGACCATCACAAATTGGCTGAATAACGCAAGAAAAAATAGCATTATCTTAGGGTTGAATAAAGAAATAGCGATACCATCACGGGCTGCAGTTAAGGTATCTGTCGCCTCCCCTGCAGCCAATTTAGCTTGCATACCGCCATTGGAACGCAGCGCTTGAACTCCCATCCAAGCAAGGTATAAGGCACCGAGAATCGCAATGCCATTAAAGACTAAGGGCGCCTTTTTAAGGACTACGGCTAAGCCCAGTAACGTCACCAGCGCATAGATCCCAATCCCTATCGAGTGTGCCCAAGCACAAACGATACCCTTCCCCCGCCCACCACCTAAAGTATGACGTACTACCATAGTCAAACTTGGGCCCGGCGACATAGCCCCCAAACAACAAATAGCCAATAAACCTAACCAAGTACTCCAACTCATTGAGACACCTTTCGCCGAATAAAAATGCCCACTGCAGGGCCTTAAACTTGCTTGCTATTCTAACATCGCGTCATCAAGGCGTTAACGCTAATAAATCCATTTTCAATAAATGAACAGTCATTTAAGAGAACCCCAAACGCGATAATCCCATAAATTCACACTGATTTAAGCCGTTAACCGCTAAGATTAGCGTTAACCTAAGTCTTTATAGCCAAACCTTAATACCTAAGCCTTCATCGCTATTATCACAAAGGCGATTCTCAATCAGGAAATTTTATGAACACTATAACGCTGATCAGTATTTTTATTCTTTGCCTATTAATAGGTGCGATCTTATTACTGCTTTGGCAAAGACAAAAAGGTAAAACCATACCGCTGACGGTGATTTTTGTGCTGGGACTTTTCGCCTTAGGACTCAGTGCTATTATTGGATTTGTGCACAAAAGCGAGGATTACCAAGCCTATCAAAAACTACAATGGCACACCTTAGCCCCAGAGAAAATCGCGCCTCTGGTTGCCCAAGGCTATACCGTCTTTGTCGATATCACCTCTGATTGGTGCACCATCTGCCAAACGAATAAAGCGGAAGTCACCCACAGGGAGCAAATTGTAAATGCCTTGATGGCCGACAATATCATTCTGATGCAAGGTAACTGGAGTGAGGCGAATAAAACGATTGAAACCTATATGCGCCACGAAGGAGTGCCCGGCACGCCCTACAATAAAATTTATGGTCCAAGCGCCCCCAATGGAATTCTCTTGCCGTCAAAACTCAGTATGAGTGATGTGTTAAATGGTTTAGTTGCCGCGCAAACGAATCGTAACTAAGCACTAAACTATATTTAGGACGAGTCAAATACGAATAAAAAAGGCTGCATTACAGCCTTTTTGCTTACTTCACTTCTATTTATAAAAGCCAAATTTCTTGAAAGGTGGGTTAGAAATCGCTTCTATAAATTGGCTTACTCATTAAAAACGGTAATTCACTCGACCATAGTAGAAACCGCCGTTGTAATCGAATGGCCCACTTTCATAATAAACGCCACCAAGTTGAGAATAAGCGTAATCATCGCCCACTTTCAGCTTTTGCGCTTTTTGGTCGAATAGGTTATTCGCCCCTACTGCCAGTGTTAAGCCATCAAGTAATTGATAGCTCATTTCAAGATCGACGGTCACCGCAGCATCAGCCATTTCAGAGCCCCAATCAGAGGTATCGTCAGCATGAGTCGCATAGTACTCACCAAAATAGTTACCACGCAGTGACAGGGTTAACTTGTCCCATGACTGTGCCCAAGTTAAGGTGGCACGATGTGCGGGGATACCATCTTCTAATCGACGAACTTTACCCGCATCGGTCGTTTTAAGATCAAACTTATCAACGCTGGTATCGGTCCAACCATAGGCAAGACTGAACTTAGCATTACCCGATAGAATTTCCGCATCATAGGAGGCGACGATATCGATACCTTGAGTCGTAGTATCAAAGTCATTGGTGTAATAGCTCACACCTTGGATTAACTCAGGGAACTCAACCCCAGCGGCACGTAAGGCATCATAATCTTTAGCCTCAACATCAATCTTACTCGACTGTGCAATACGGCCCTCTACGCCAATGTTGTAGTAATCGACCGTTAAGAAGAAGCTTTCGTACTCATATACAGCCCCAATCGCATAACTAATCGACTCTTCTGGCTTTAACACTTCACCACCATAAAATGCCGCAAGCGGATCGGTTGGGGGGGCAATAAAGGTCTGGATCAATTCACCATCGATGATCGATGTCTGGGTATTCACCACGTTTTCTTGGCCAACCGTTGGAGCACGAAAGCCGGTGCTGTGTGAGGCGCGGAACGACAATTCATCCGTTGCAGAATACTGCAACGTCAATTTGTAATTTAACGTATCACCAAAGGTTGAAAAGTCTTCGTAGCGCAGTGCTAAACCGAGTAACCAGTCATCACTTAAATAAGCTTCTAAATCAGTATAAATACCTATGTTATGACGTGAGTTTTTACCCGCAGACTCTGGGCCAAAGCCTTTAAAACCGTGCGCACCAATGTTGAAACCTTGGCTAGCATAAGGGCCTGCAATCCACGAGGCTTCATCACCTTGAGAAATCTCAAACGACTCATTTCGCCATTCAAAACCAGAAGCAAAACTAATGTCTTCAATGCCTCCTAAGGTTATGAAGCGCGAGAAATCTAAGTTAACTGTGGTTTCAACTTGCTCATAAGCTCCCGTATCGAAATCCGTCGGGGTATCTAATCCCAGTGATGGATTCAACGAATTTTTAAGACCAAAACTGGCTTTGTTCGCCCCCGTACCAGCACTGAAATCATAATTCCATTCACCGATATCGCCTTTTACACCTGCGAAGAAGGACATATCTTCAATGGTGCCGGTGAACTGTGGCGTATAGCCACCTGGAAATATCTGGTTCATAGCAAAGCAATTTGGGTCGGCAACCATCGCCTTGTATGCATCAGTGTCGAGTACGTTGCCGTCACTTCCATCAGCATTTTTAGGGATAGGTACGAGTCCACATGTTGATGGATCACCATTTACAGCGCCCACAAGTAAATTCTGACCACCATCATTGGAATACACATTGCTACGATTTTGCGGGTAACGATAATAGAAGCCTCCCACGGCATCGCGGGAAGACAGATTACCAAAGGCATAGGCATGCATGTTGGCATTAATGTCTAAGCCTGAGTTGATGAACACTGAATAGTCATCATTAATTTCAGGATTACCCCACACTTGAGCGGGGTCATTGATCGCGGTATTACCCTGCTCGGCTAAGTTAGCCGCATCAGGACGCTGCACACTACGGTTAGTGGAGTCAGCATTTTTATACTGGAAGCTTAAATTGACGAAGCCATTTTCAGTCACAGGTAAACCGACATCACCTTCGACCGTAGTTGTAGCACCATCACCCTCGTAATATTCTCCTTGGGTCACAGTGATGGAACCACCCTCGGAATTATCTTTTAAAACAAAGTTCATGACTCCGGCAATCGCATCCGACCCATACTGCGCCGCAGCGCCGTCGCGTAACACTTCAACTTGCTTTAATGCAGAACCAGGAATAACTGAGATATCAGGACCTTGAGCGCCATCGTTAATACCACCACCTTGAAACGCAATCACAGATGCACGGTGACGACGCTTACCGTTGACTAGCACTAGCGTACTGTCTGATGGCAAACCCCGTAAATTAACGGGACGAACTAAGGTTGCTGCATCACTAATGGGTTGAGCGCGTGAGTTAAACGATGGCACCGAAGTCACTAACATATCAATCATGTCAGTCGAACCATTCTTTTTAAGGTCGTCACTACTAATAATATCAATAGGAACGGGGGAATCGCCGATTGAGCGTGGCGCAGCACGGGACCCTACAACTGCAATTTTTTCAACGTTCTCATTTTTAACAGCCGTCTCATCTTCTTCTGCTATTGCCTGCGGACTGATTAAACTACCAGACAAGGCTAGAGTAATCGCCAGACTCACTGCACTTAATCCAAACTTCTGCTTCTTTGAGGTCATCATATTCATCCCAACTGCTTATTATTTTTAGAATACCTGACCTGCTTTGTGCGATTCTCTTCCCTAAACCTTGCTACCACGGCCAACGCAAAATCACATTACAAAAACTTTTTTATAACATAAATTAAACAATATCCAATATTAAATCAGACTTTTGAATGAATATTAGTCATTTATCTTTTATATCAATTTCTTAGATGAAAATATTTTTTAGAGGATGGCATCAAGTAAAATGTACTCGAACGGCAAAAAGTGTGAGCAGAAAAATTACCAAAGAAAAAATGCTTAAAGGGCATAATCAAAAACACGATATATCGCGTCACAGTACTTAAGGTATACTCAGAAAATACCGCCAAAACCAGAGTAAGACAGATGACCAATAAGATTTCAGTCAATAATGAAAAATCGATAGATAAGCATTTCTTACCGGAAAACCAGTTACTGCTCAACGCTGTCGGCGAAGGTATTTATGGATTTGATTTAAGCGGTAATGCGGTGTTTATCAATCCGGCAGCCGAACGCATGACGGGTTGGAAGAATGAAGAGCTACTCGGTAAAAACATCCATAACTGCCATCATCACAGTCATGCAGATGGCAGTCATTATCCCCAAGAGGATTGTCCAATTTACAACACCTTAAAGGATGGGATCACCCGAGAAATCACCCACGATGTATTTTGGCGTAAAGATGGCAGTAGCTTCCCCGTTCATTACAGTTCCACCCCTGTTTACCGTGACAATCAACTGATTGGCGTAGTCGCGATATTTCGCGACATTAGTATTCAAAAACAAACAGAGCAGTCATTACGCCAAGCACTAGCCCAAGTACAAGCGCTCTCGGAGCGACTCGCCTCTGAAAATCATTATCTACAGGCAGAGTTGGCAGACAAAACGGGTGATGTGGATATTTCGGGTGCCAGTACAGTGATCCGCCATATGATCCAGCAATTGCACATGGTGGCCAATACCGACAGTACTGTGCTCATTTGTGGCGAAAATGGCACAGGAAAAGAGCTCGTTGCCCGTAACTTACATCAGCTCAGTCGGCGCAAAGATAAACCCATGATCAGTGTCAACTGTGCCGCGTTTTCGGCATCTTTACTAGAAAGTGAACTCTTTGGTCACGAGAAGGGGGCATTTACTGGCGCCACGAGCCGCCGTAAAGGTCGCTTCGAACTTGCTCATCAAGGTACACTGTTCCTCGACGAAGTCGCTGAACTCAGTTTAGAAGCCCAATCAAAGCTACTGCGAGTCATCCAAGAACAATCCTTTGAACGTCTCGGTGGCAGCGAAACCATTCAAGTGGATATTCGCTTAGTTGCCGCCAGTCACCACGATTTACTCAAGCGAGTCGAACAGGGATTATTTAGGATGGATCTCTATTACCGTTTGAATGTATTCCCTATTCAAGTACCACCACTGCGCGCAAGAATCGAAGATATTCCCGAACTCGTCAGCCATATTCTGCACAACTTGAATCGTAAACTAGGTAAAAAAATTCGTGGAGTGAGCCAAAAAGGGCTACAAAAACTCATGGCTTATACTTGGCCCGGCAATGTGCGCGAACTGCAAAATATCCTCGAACGCGAAGCCATTCTATCCCAAGGAGATATTCTGCAGATCCACGCTATGCCGAGCAATAATCCCTTAGCTCAAACCCAAGGGCAAACCTTAGCGGAAGCGGAAGCGCTGCATATAGAACAAACACTTAAGCGCTTAAACTGGCGCATATCCGGCCCACTCGGCGCAGCGAATGTCCTCGGTGTGCCCGCAAGTACACTGAGATCGCGAATGAAAAAACTGGGGATCCAGCGTCAATCGAGTGAAATCTAATTCAAAACGAGCACACTAAAAACGCGATATATCGCCAATGTGTGATATATCGTGATTCGAATCTAGTTCCAATCACAAAATAATTATAAATATCATGATGTTGAGCCAATTAAAACTTGGCCTGGCGCTTGCTATAGGGAGGCGAATCTTATTTAAGCCGTTAGGACCCTTTATGCCCAAGAGCGAAGTTACCCCAAATTCTCCAAGTGTAAATAAGAGTGTGGGCGCGAAACCTGCCTCAGTAGAGCTACACATTCCGGTTAAAAATCTCTCTACTGAAACCGCAGCAAAGAGTCGTCTCCCCTCTGGCAATATCCATTTCCGTGAGCAAAAAGGTGATTTTCAGCGCCTGCGAACCATGATGAATAGCCTATTGATCGTGATGTTTTTCGCCCTGCCGTTTATCTCTATTGATGGCCGCCAAGCAATACTGTTAGATATCAGCCAACAACAGTTTTTTTTCTTTGGTATCACGCTCTGGCCACAGGACTTTACCTTGCTGGCATGGATTTTTATCGCTGCCGCCTTCGGTCTGTTTTTCATTACAGTATTTTGGGGCCGTGTTTGGTGCGGTTACCTTTGCCCACAAACGGCGTGGACCTTTATCTATGTGTGGATAGAAACGCGCATCGAAGGCAGCAATAATAAACGTAAGCAGCTCGACAAAGCCCCTTGGTCTAGCAGTAAAATCGGTAAAAGAAGTGCAAAACACTTACTTTGGGGTCTAACAGCTCTGCTCACTGGCTGTGGTTTTATCGGTTATTTTATTCCCGCCCGCGAACTTTATGCGGACATCTTGACAGGTAATGCCAGCTTCTGGGTGACAAGCTGGGTGTGGTTTTTCGCCATTTGTACTTATCTCAATGCGGGCTGGATGCGCGAGCAAATGTGCTTACATTGCTGCCCCTATTCACGTTTCCAAGCTGTGATGTTCGATGCCAACACTAAAACCGTGACCTATGATGCACAGCGCGGTGAAGCCCGTGGCCCTCGCAAACGTAAACAAGAGAACAATCAAGATGACCATACTTTAGGTGACTGTGTTGACTGTAATTTGTGTGTCGAAGTTTGCCCAACAGGGATAGATATTCGTAACGGCTTGCAATATGAGTGCATCAACTGCGGCGCCTGTGTCGATGCCTGTAATGAGACTATGTTGAAGTTCGATTACAAGCAGAATCTTATCGGCTATATGAGTGAAAATGATCTTAAGGGAGTAAATTACTCCTATTGGCGCTCGCCGCGTTTCTTAGGCTACGGTGCAGCGGTCATTATCATGTTTATCGTCATAGGGTTAGACTTAAATAGCCGCAGCGAGATCCAGCTTAACGTGATCCGTGATCGTCAAAGCTTGTACCGTGAAACCTCGGATAATAAAGTTGAAAATACCTATCAGTTGAAGATCCGCAACAAGACGCAAGATACTAAGCAGTATCAACTCGCCGTCGACAGTGAAATGCCCTTTAGCTTGATTGCCGATCCTATTATTACCTTGGCAGCAGGTGAACAAGTGGACTATCCCGTCACTGTATTAGCCGATAAGGATGCCATCCCCTCGGGGCGCAAAATTATCCAATTCTCGGTGACGGATGTTAAACAGCCAACACAACAAGTAAGCCAAGAAACCGGATTCTTCAGTCCCTAGCACTGGGCTTTTAGCGCTTAATATGAGTTACCGTAACATTGGTCATCATCAAATTAACTACCCAATCGGCGCTTGAGGAATCAACTCAAGCGCCATTTAAAGGCAGAAATTCATCCCCAAATGACAACCTGATCTTTAACGTCTCATACATCGGAATCAAACCTCAAACACCTACAAAGCTGAAAATTTCCCCGTTAAACGGCGCATAGACAAAGCAAATTGAGCACATTCAATCTCAATCCTTAGAAACATAACGGTTACAAATTTTAAATTATCTTTCCTTCAACTCTTATTTAGGTTTTGTGGTTCATTAGATAACTAAGATTCTAAGATAACTAAGCTATAGTTAAGCACTCAGCTTTAGAGTAAAAATACTATTTGTTACATAAAGATACCGTTATTGGCATAAAGATGTTTTTCGCGATAAGCATTGACCTCTAGTGCTAACACCCTCTAATCTAAACACCTGTTTAACTCCAAAATAATAACAACTAAACATCATCTTTGAGGTAGTTCAGCATGGCATACGATCAAGACTCTCAACTCAAACTAAACTACTCATCACTGGTCGATCTGATCGAGAAAACCAGCCTGCGTTACGGTGATAAACCCGCCTATGCCTGTCTCGGTAAAACCAGCAGTTTTAACGAGATAGAACGCGATTCTCGTTACTTTGCCGCCTATTTACAAAATAAGACCACACTCAAACCGGGCGATCGCATCGCCATTCAATTGCCTAATATCACCCAATTTGTCATCGCGGCCTACGGCGCAATCAGGGCTGGGCTTATCTTAGTTAACACTAATCCCCTATATACCGAGCGTGAGCTCATCCATCAGTTCAATGATTCTGGTGCCAAAGCGATCGTGGTGTTATCCGATCTATTACCGACCTTAGCCAAAGTCATCGACAGCACCAAAATAGAATATGTCATTTCAACCCACCCTTTAGATTTGATCGATCCGCACGTACAGCCTAAGACAGGCCTGAAGAATGTGGAGTTTTGCCAAATTTTAAAACAAGGCGCAGAACTCCCCTTTAGCCGATTTATCTCAAATCTCGACGACCTCTCGGCGTTGCAATATACGGGCGGCACCACTGGATTATCTAAAGGTGCCATGTTGACCCACGGCAATATGCTCGCTAATGCGGCGCAGGTAAAATCCCGCATCGCGAGCGTGATCACCGAAGGGGAAGATATCTTCGTTGCACCGCTACCGATTTACCATATTTATGCGTTTATGGTGAACTTAGTGCTGTATTTCGAGTGTGGCGGCTGCTCGGTATTAATTCCAAATCCACGGGATATTAACGGCTTAATTAAGACACTCGCCAAATATCCCTTCACTGGATTTGCAGGACTCAATACTCTGTTTGTCGCCCTATGCCATCAACCCGAGTTTAAAGCACTCGATTTTAGCCATTTAAAAATCACCATCTCGGGCGGCACAGCACTGACGGCCGCTGCGGCCAACATTTGGCAACAGACGACAGGCAACATGATCAGTGAAGGTTATGGGCTATCTGAAACTTCGCCGGTGATTTCACTCAATGCACCCGGTTATCAAAAACTAGGTACTATTGGTAAACCTGTGATTGGCACTGAGGTTAAACTCTTAGATGAAAACGACATTGAAGTGCCCTTAGGTAAGGCCGGAGAATTAGCCGCACGCGGCCCACAAGTCATGCGGGGATATTGGAATAATCCGCAGGAAACCGCTAATGCCATGACTCAAGAGGGCTTCTTTAAAACTGGGGATATTGCCATAGCAACAGCAGAAGGTTTCCACCAAATAGTTGATCGTAAAAAAGATATGATCATAGTCTCAGGTTTTAATGTCTATCCCAACGAAGTGGAAAACGTCCTAGCGAGCCACCCTAATGTGATCGAATGCGCCGTGGTGGGAGTAAAAGATGAACACTCGGGCGAAGCGGTTAAAGCCTTTATCGTGCTTAAGGATGATAGCCAAGATCATCAACAGGCTAAAGAGGCTATTCTAACCTATTGCCGCGAGCAGTTAACCGCCTATAAATTGCCAAAAGTCATTGAATTTATGGCGCAATTACCTAAAAGTACCGTCGGCAAAATTCTGCGCCGCGAGCTAAAAGATAAAGCTTAAAAACCGCATTTAAAGGCAAAGCTAAGAAACAAAAACACAATAAAAGACCCAGTGAGCTAGCTTAAGCGTTTTAGCTAGCGACTGGGTTTTATTTTACCTACACGGTCTCATTCAAGGCGCTGGCATTGGCCTCTTCGGTTAACAATTGCAGACTGGCAAATTCACGATATAACGCATTAGATTGCATCAACTCTTGGTGGCGACCGCAGGCGACAATCTCGCCCTTATCAAACACAAAAATCCTATCGGCATTGATTACTGTCGATAGACGGTGAGCAATAATCAAAGTCGTTTTACCCGCCATCAATACATCCAGCGCTTGCTTCACTTTCTGCTCGCTTACCGCATCTAAAGCGCTGGTCGCTTCATCAAGTAACAATATCGGTCTGTCGGCTAAAATCGCCCGCGCAATGGCAATACGTTGTTTTTGTCCACCAGAAAGCCGCACACCACGCTCACCTAAATAGGTTTGATAACCTTCAGTAAACTCGCTAATAAACTCGTGGGCACGGGCCGCAATACAGGCATCTATCACTTCTTGCTCGGTGGCATCGACTCGACCATAACGCACGTTTTCAAGTACGCTAGTCGCAAAAATCACCGAGTCCTGCGGCACTAGAGCAAACTGCGACCGCAACTCCTGTGGCAGAAGATTGGCAATATCAATACCTTCCAGTCGAATACTGCCAGCGCTAGGCACATAAAAGCGTTGCAATAACTGGAACAAGGTACTTTTACCCGCGCCACTTGGCCCGACTAAGGCGACCCGCTCACCCGCGGCAATAGCCATATTGAGCTGTTTTAGCACTAAGGCATCATGCTCTGGATAGGCAAAATTGAGTCCTTCAATCATTAACTCGCCACTGACCTTGGCGGGCAAACTCACAGGATGAGTTGCAACGGGAATATCCACTTGCGTTTCAGCCAGTTCGATTAAACGTTCGGCGGCGCCAGAAGCCCGCTGAATTTCGCCTATCACTTCGCTAATGGTCGCCACTGCGCCCGCAACCATCACAGCGTAAAACATAAAGGCAGATAACTCACCGCCCGTCATCTTACCCGCCATCACATCGTGGGCACCGACCCAAGTCACCATAGCAATTGCGGCGATACTTAAAAACATCACGGTTGAGATCAATAAGGCACGGTAACGGATCCGGCCACTGGCCGCAGACATGACATCTTCGACGCGGCGATTGAACAAGCTACGGTCTTTATCTTCATGCCCATAGGCTTGTACCGTATGAATTTCATGAAGTGTTTCATCCACATAAGCGCCGAGATCAGCAACCCTATCTTGGCTTTCTCGCGCCAGCGTACGGACTTTGCGACCAAAAAAGATCACCGGCCCTAACACTAAGGGCACCGCCAACAACACCAGCAATGTCATCTTAACGCTAGTGATACCCATCATGACTAAACCACCAAGCACAGTTACGCTAGAGCGCAGCGCCATGGAAAGACTCGAACCCACCACAGTTTGTAACAAAGTAGAATCGGCGGTAAAACGGGAGATCACTTCACCAGTGCGTACCTTAGCGTAAAAGGCGGGAGAAAGTTTAAGCAGTTGATTGTAAACAGTGAGACGAATATCGGCGCTGACCCGCTCGCCAAGCCAAGTCATCAAGTAGAAGCGGCAAAACACCGCTGTGCCACTGACGGCGGTAATTCCGAGCACTAACAGTATGATTTCATTCAGCCGCTGCGCATTGTCACGCACAAAGCCTTCATCAACCATTAAGCGCACACCTTGGCCTAATGATAGCCAAGCGAGTGACCCTATCATCAAGCAGATAATCGCCGCGACAACTTTCAGTTTGTAGGGTTTAAGAAAACCCATAATCCAAGGCAATACCGATCTTTGCTGCGCCGAGGTCCATTTAGCCTTTGATGTATCAGCGCTTGTTGTAGACGTGACTGGAATTAACTTTTCGGGCAATGGCTCAGCCCCCGCTTTAATGGGTTCAGATGATTTGGCTAGTTCGGCTGTCGGCTCGGTCACGGGTGGCATCCTTGAGGTAGGTAAGGCAATTCAAATATAACATCAGCATGAATGGGATCATCTGCAGCCGTTAACCGCGCAGCATGACTTAAAGCATATAAGTGAGATGCTACCTCTTGCAGTGGAATTCAAGGGCTGTGTGGTTTTACTCAAAAGAAAAGCATAAAACAAACCCGCAGCGAGTGCGGGTTTGTTTTATTACAATAGCTTGACGCGGCTTAAGCGACTTGCTTGTTTTCCGGCGTTTTTGGCGTGCCGTGGTGGCCATCGCGCTTCCAATCCACATCTAACAACTCTGCGCCGCTCAGGCTAAATGCTTGGCCAAAACCTTTGACGTAAAGACCCTGATGGGGCGCGAGCTTATATAAGTTAAAATCGGTTAACGCCGCAAGGTTATCGGACATTTCGCCAAAACGTGCCGATAACACACCAACACCTTTGCTGAAGGCGGGCGTATCGCGGGGCACTGCCTCGGCAATCGCATCGAAGGTTAAACGCTTGCGGGCAAAAACCGATTTGGCCGCAGTTTCGTCTTCAACTAACATCACAGAGACCTTAGATGAGTGCTTTAAATTATGACCGTGACGGGCTAAGTCACTCACCAAAATATAAAAACCATCATCGGCCAGTGCGAAGGGCGCATAGCTCGCATTCGGCTGGCCATCTGTACCAATGGTGGCCAGTTGTAAGGTCTCGCGCTGCTGTTTAAAGGCTTCGATTTCGGGTAAGAGTTTGTCTCTTAAACGCTGTTCTTGTTCGGTAATTTCAGGCTTCATTTACTGTTTTCCTTAATATTTTTGTTAATGCTCAATTCAGAGGTGTGATTACACCGAGGCAAAGGCAGTCGCGAGCGCTTTAAATTGGCGAACTTGCTCAGGAAACAGTGCTCTTTGTTTATCACGGCCTAAATACACTTTGAACACCACCTCACCCTCACTGCCGAAAAAGTTAATCGAATGGCTCTCGCTGCCTCTAAAAGGTCTGCTGATCAAGGCGATGCCGCGCATAGCATCTAATTTGAGATGACCATGCAAACCGTCCCCCTTGCTGTAGAGGTTGTAATAACCGTGGGCGTATTTTCCCTCGGGGAAATCCCCTTTAAATTCAAATACGCTGCCAGATAACATCACAATAGTGGTTAACTTTCCCCATTCGGGTAAGGCTTGCAGTAAGGTATCGAGCTGAGTTAACGGAACAAACACCACTTGTTCGGGCGGCAATGCAGCAACCACTTCGAGCTCGGCAATGCCTAATTCACTGGCGAGCTGTGCTGGCATTAAATCAGCTTGTTGTTCAAATCGTTGTCGCAATTGCGCCTGTTGCTCACTTAGCTGACGTTGCTCAGAGCTTAAATCTGGCGTGACATCGAGCTCGGTATCGAGTGTCATCTTCATTTTAATGTCTCCATCGGTAGTGACTATTGAGTGGCTTAGAACATATAGCGCGCCGATAACTTCATATTACGACCTGGTTGATACAAGGTTTGCCACGCTTGTTGATACTTCTCATCACCGATATTTTCGATTGCGAAATCCACTCTCACACCCGCCATCGCGCCCATAGTCGGCTCCCACGCAACATACACATCCCATAGGGTGTAATCGTCGTATTTCGCCACTTTAAAGCCGTCAGGCGTATTCGACTGAGTCGCCACATAAGTGACGCGAGTACCGAGTTTCATGTCGCCTTCCATAATGCCTTGGGATAAATCGACATTGAACTTATTGGCGGGTATACCTTCTATGTCATCGCCCGTTTGACGATCTTCGCCATGGGTTTGGCCGTAATTCATCGCTAAGCGAGTTTGGCCAATACGGTAACGACCGCTAATTTCAAAACCGGTTAAACGTGCATCTTCAACGTTATTCCATGAGGTCGTTTGCTCGAATCCAGGAATGCCACGCCAAGGATTAGACACTTGCTGCACGATAAAATCGTCCACATCGTTACGGAAAACGTTAAACGTTAGCGCCAGTTCATCATCACCCGCTAACTCACTGAAACGTAAGTCCGCTTTGATTTCTTTATTGCGCGCAGTCTCTGCTTTTAGATCCGAATTCACCGCGAAGGTGTTACATAAACCTTGGGGTAAAAATCCGGGGATTGGCGGGATACAATAATGGGTGCCGCTGGAGAACATTTCCTCTACCGTAGGTGCGCGGAAGGCTTGATCGTAACGGGCGCTTAAGGTCAGCCAAGGCTGAGTCTGCCACACCAAGCCAAGCGATGGTGATAACTCATTGTCATCTGAGGATAAGTTGAGATTATGGCTGTCATTTTTAAAGCTGTCATAACGCAGACCCGCATCAAGATTTAACGTCTTAGTCAACTCAATATCTGCCCGCGTAAAAGCGCCCCATACTGTGGTTTCGCCATCGATATTCTCTGGACGCTGGCCCACTTGGCCCGAATCATCACGCGTCGTTTCTATGGTATCGCGAAAACCATCGACCCCGTAGGTCAACAGAGTATTGCCTAAACGCGAACTGTTATTAAGGTTAATCCCCACAGTGCGGAACTCAGTACTGTCTTGCTGACCTTTCGTAATACGGTCTTCATCGTAGTCGGTACTGTTCCAATACACTTGCATCTTAGTATCCAGATACGGGTTATTAGCAGGATTGAGACTGTAGTTTAGGGTGAGGTTTTGATCGTCAGTCTTGCGGCGCACCAAAGGCACTGAACTACTCACCGCAGCAGAAGGATTGCTCGGTACTAATTCATTGTTTTTGCTGGCTCTTGCAGATAACTCTAACCGTGATGCCTCGTCGGCTTGCCAACCGAATTTAGCTAAACCACTGCTGCCTTGGGATGCACTGTTGTTTAGAGTTTCGTCATTACCGGTTTTTATATTGTTTGAATCGTAATAGGAACCATTGAGTAACCAATCGATGCTGTCTTGTTGACCATAAATAGCGCCACTGGTTTTAGTGCGGGAGCCATTGGTCTCATAACCTTGTTTGAAATAACCACCAAAGGTCTCGTCTGGTGCTAAAAAATCTTGTGCCGACTTAGTATTCTGCGCTACGACGCCACCGAGGGCACCACTGCCCCACAAGCTACTGGCAGGGCCGCGCAGCACTTCGATGGATTTGAGCAACTCAGGGTCCATAAAGTAGGACCCTCTGTGACCAGAGCTGGTATTTTGTCTTGCACCGTCAATTGTTTGCAACACACGATCGCCACTTAAACCACGGATTTCAACCCCTTGAGATGAAGCTCTTGGGCCATTAGTCAACGTAATATTCGCCTCATTTTTAAGGGCATTGGCAACTGATGATGCTTGGGCGACCGTAAGTTGCTCTTCATCCATCACTACCACGCTACGGCTGGTTTCGGAGGCTTTTTCACTGATGCGTGTTGCACTCACCAATACTTCATCAAATTCAGTCGTGACCAGTTTTTTATTCGCATCCTGTTGAACAACGGGCTTAACACTTTCCTCTGCCGCTAACGTAAAACTTAGGGCCGTACCACTCAGTGCTATCGCCATGGCGATCACTAACGGCTTTTTTTTCATCTCTTCATCCTCAAGTGATATTCAGCTGTTTCCGTACAATTTATTACTGAGCCTAGACTCTCTTCCAGACGTCAATCCTTTCGAGATTGAGTCTGTTCCAGATGCTCCATTCCAGATTTGGCTCTTTCGAGATTGAACCCCTTCCAGATCGAGCCCAAGGCAATCAGTACCCATAAAGTAGGATAAATTGTCGGTTTAGCTGCTTTTTTAAGCGCTCATTCGAGCTATTGCAGGCACTCTACCTGAGATAATAAAATAGATCAAATGCAAATCATTATCATTTGCGATCTTGTTTATATTGAGATATCTTAATTAGGAAAATGGCTTTCATTGGAAAAAGAGGTTGCTGTGACACCAAAACGATATCTTGCCTTTGGCGCGTTAACGGTTGCCATCCAGACGGGTGTTATCGCCTCCCAACCCGCTATGACTATGCAGCCAAGCGCCCAATCATCGAGCGTAAACCAAGCATCACTCACTCCCAGCGCGAATACTGTCACCCTTAATTTTTCTACCGCGACTAGCGCTACAAGCAACACGAGTGCAGAGCCCATCAAGCAAACAGACGCCAAAGTAGCCACTGTGAACAGTACAGTGCAAAAAAACAGTACAGCGCAAAAAGTATCAACAGCAGAATCTGTCGATAAGGCGGTTATCCCGAAAACTAAAGCTGATCAACGAATTGATAGCCAACTCGCCAAAAAATCTTCAGCAACAAAACCCACGGCTAACAATCTTCCGGATACTGCTCCTTTAGCGACGAACGCTTTAGAACCAAGTGCTTTAAATTCAAGCGCTTTAAACCCAAGTGCTTTAGCACATAAGCGACTCGAACAAGTTGAACAACAAACAGAACCCAAAACTGCACAAATGGATTTAATCACTAACGCAGCCGAAGTTGATGCAAAAGCGACCCCAAATGTAGCCAGTGTAACAACTGACAGTGCCCAAACTAACATAGTGGAATTAGCCAAACCGCTGTTCGCTGCAGCGCCACCGCAACCGACTTATCCAAAGATAGCGCGTAAAAAAGGGCTAGAAGGAACCGCAACCATAGAAGTGATGTTTAACGAACTTGGTGAGCAACTGGCACTGACGTTAGTAAAAAGCTCAGGGTTCAGTCTGTTAGATCAAGCCGCGTTAGATGCAGTTGAAAACTGGCAATTTGCGGCGCCAGCGCAAAGGCTAGCGAGTCATTATAAGGTCAGAGTGCCTATTCGCTTCGCGCTCAACTAACAGGCCCAATGTTGCCACTGAAAAGTTAGCCCGTGGAGTGTTAGCCACCGCACAACTAGCCTGATTTTTGTTTTACTAACTTACATATAAAACTACTTTTTCAATCGATTGGAGAGGCTTAATGCCCGTAACTGATTTTTCAACCCTACAGACTCAACTCGGCGTGCTCACTTGGCCCTTGTTGTTATGTGCTTTTTTAGCTTTGATGATCTGCCTTGAACGTAGCGCCTTGTTTTTGCATCAAACTCTGCTGTCAATCTGGCCCCAAAAACAGGCCTGGGTAAAAGCATTGCGTCAATCAAGCTCAGCGGCGACCACTGAAAACGTCAGCGCGCTGCTAGCGCAAACCAGCGCACAGCAAGATTTACTCGCCCGTGGCGCGACCTTGTTACTCAAACAAGTCCACCAGCCAAAAGTGCTAAGGGAAGAATTACTCAGTCTGTGGCTGAATAAGCAACAACGCGACTTGCAAGCCGGACTCAAAGTTTTACAAGTGATTGGCATCATTAGTCCACTACTCGGTTTGCTCGGCACAGTATTGGGACTCATCGAAATGTTTGCCCAACTCGGGCAATCACAAGGCCCTGTCACGCCAGCACAACTCAGTGCTGGACTGGGCCTTGCGATGAACACCACAGCTGCCGGACTCATGATCGCCGTGCCCGCCATTACCGCCGCCCATCTTTTTGGGATCTGGGCTCAAGGCCAATGCCTGCGCGCTGGGCATGTGCTCAATCAACTCAATCTCTGGTTAGCGGGTATCGAAGATATTTCAATTGATGCCAATCATTACCATGCATTCACCCGAGTCAGTAAAACTAGCGTCGAGCAAAAATTGGCATCCAAGCCCCATTCTCAAATTGAGCCACAGACATGATAAGTGCAGATAAACCATTCTTATCGCAGGCTGGCATTGCTTCACCTGAGCAACTTCCGAGCCTAGATTTAACCGCGTTAATCGACATTATTTTTATCGTGCTGGTGTTTTTACTGCTGACGGCAAATAGCCAATTATTGAGTTTGCCGGTAGATGTGCCACAAAGCCCAAGCTCAGCTATCACGGCAATCGACAACAAACAAACAATTGCCATCAATATCATGGCAACAGCGCCTTATTGGGCTATTGATGGCAAAGAGTTTGATGACTTAGCCACTTTTACCACTGAATTTACTGCACATTTTCAGACTATGCCGAAGGCGACGGTTGTCATTGCCGCCGACAAAGCCGCGCCAGTGGAACCTTTGATGCAACTGCTTGCACTGTTGCAGACGCAGTCCATCAGTCAGACACAAATTTTGATGGAGCATTAGCGTATCCGAACCAGCCATTTAAATGAGAAAGCAAAAGTCTGATATCAAAAAACGGCATCTAAGCCTGTCACGAACAAGTTGTATTAGGAGTTTAACCATGTTGTTTCAAGCAACTAAAATACCAGTAAAAAAAGGTTCCAGAGTTCAGCGTTATCAACATAAGCGCACATATAAGACATTAAAAAAATTGATGTTTTTCACATCAGCACTTACGGCCTTACTATCCTCAAGCGTTTTTAGCGCTGAACTGAGTGCCGAGCCAGAGATAAGACTCGTGAGTGCGGGTACAGGAGTCACAGAGCTCGTGCTCGCCCTCGACGCAGGCAATGAACTAGTTGCCATCGACTCCACCAGCTATGTGCCTGAAAGTTTGAGCCATGTGGCTAAGCTTGGTTATCACAGAATGCTCTCCGCCGAAGGCATTATTGCCCTCTCCCCTACGCTGGTTGTCGGTTCAGATGTGATGGGACCTGAAACCACACTAAAGGTATTAAAACAGGCGAATATCCAAGTCGTGCAATTACCCGCAACAAATGATGAACCACAACTGATGAACAATGTGGATACCTTAGGTCACTTACTCAATCGCCAAGAACATGCGGTTAAATTAAAACAAGATTTACATCAACAACTGCAAAGCTTAGCGGGTAAAAAACAACAAGTGCGCGATGCGGGCTCTCAGCCAAAAATTCTCTTCATGCTGTTACAAGAAGGCCGCGGTGCACGGGTTGGCGGTAAAGGCACAGCCGCTGATACTATTATCGAGCTGTCTGGGGCACAAAATATCGCCGAGTTTGATGGCTACAAAAGCATGTCTCAAGAAGGAATTCTGTCCTTGCAGCCCGACATTATTTTGCTGTCAAAGCGTAGCGATAAACCCACAGATCAAACTAATGCACAAATTGCTCAAGAACTGTTGAAAGAGATGCCACTACTCGCCCATACCCCAGCAGGGGAAAACGGCCATATTCAAACACTAGCACCGCAAGCCCTTCTCGGTGGTTTAGGCATCAGTGCCATAAGCGCCGCGGATACGCTCGCCAGCACATTGCTCAAGCAAAACCATTCACAAACGCAGCGATGAGTACAGTTAGCACTAATTAACCCCAGATAAAAATAGAAAGGATATTTGAGATGTTTCTCAACCGCTGGCTCTGGCCGAGTCTAGTCACACTGTTAGCCCTCAGCGGCTTACTCTCGGTCAGCACTGGCCCCGTTAGCATCAGCTTTGTCGACGCCCTAAATGCAGTGTTCAATTGGGCTACCCAGCAAAATATCGGCAATATTGCGCCCCACGAGCAACTGGTAATCAACAATGTGCGCTTACCACGGACATTACTGGCGTTAGCAGTAGGCGCTACGCTCGCACAGTGCGGCGCGGTAATGCAGGGGCTTTTTCGCAATCCCTTAGCGGATCCCGGTATTATCGGAGTGTCATCCGGCGCTGCACTTGGCGCAGCCATCTGTATCGTGCTGCTACCCAACGCGAATCCGTTGATGATCCCCATCAGTGCGTTTGCATCGGGATTAGTGACCACCCTTATCGTCTACCGACTCGCCAGCAGCCCAACAGGTACATCGGTCGTATTATTACTTTTGTCGGGTGTTGCCATAGCTGCGCTGGCAGGCGCAGGAATAGGTGTTCTCACATATCTTGCCAACGACATGGCGCTACGTGACTTAACCCTATGGCAAATGGGATCAATTGCAGGTGCGCAGTGGCTATATGTCAGTCTGTGTCTTGTGACCTTAGCGCTACTGAGTTGGCGATTTCACCAAGATGCGGCGGCACTCAATGCCTTGCTGCTTGGCGAATCCGAAGCACGCCACTTAGGGATAGATGTCGATAGGCTCAAACTTAGGCTTATTTTGCTTTGCGCCTTAGGGGTTGGCGTAAGTGTAGCTGCAACAGGAATTATCGGCTTTATCGGCCTCGTCGTACCGCATTTAGTGCGCATGATGTTAGGGCCAGATCATCGCCAACTGCTGCCCATCAGCGCACTTTTAGGTGCAGCCCTATTGGCATTGGCCGATATCGGCGCACGCGCTTTTTTACCGCCTGCCGAGTTACCCGTTGGACTCGTCACCGCGCTCATCGGTGCGCCTTTCTTCATCTTTTTACTACTGCAACAGCGCAGTAAGCTAATCTAAGCGAGTTTTTATGGCTGCAACATCCTTTGCAAATCAACCATCACAATCGACAACTTATTCAGCTAAGGCGCAATTTGATCGCACCGAGCTCAGTATTTGTCAGCTCGATGTCAGCATCGGTCCAAAAACCGTGCTCAGTGATATTAATGTACAGTTTCAATCGGGTGCAGTAACCGCCCTACTCGGCCCAAATGGTGCGGGTAAATCCACCTTGCTTAAAGCCCTTTGCCAAGAAATCAGCACACCAAGGCAAAGTATACGGCTAGGCCATAGCCAGCTGGCGGATTGGCCTAGGAGCGAGCTGGCAAAATCCTTAGCCGTACTGCCGCAACACGCCAGCCTCACCTTTCCCTTCACTGTGTCAGAAGTCGTAGCAATGGGTTTATATCCCTTAACCATCAGTAAGATAGAAGGTGATGCGTTAGTTGCTGAGCAACTGGCGCAAGTGGGCTTAACCCATCTGGCTAAGCGCAGCTATCCAACCCTCTCTGGCGGCGAGAAACAGCGAGTCCAACTCGCCAGAGTCTTGACTCAACTCAGGCAATCGCCGTTTCCGCCCGTACTATTACTGGATGAACCAACATCGGCGTTAGATCTTGCCCAGCAGCACAGAGTACTTGAGTTAGCCCAAAACTTAGCTCACCAACAAGGCTACACTGTAATAGTGGTACTGCATGACTTAAACCAAGCCGCGCGCTATAGCGATCAATTAATTGTGTTAAAACAAGGGCGAATCGTCAGTGAAGGCAAGCCATCCGATGCACTGTCGGTTGATACCATTAGGGAAGTATGGGACTACGAGCCCGTATATATCCCCGCCCCACAGGGTGGACATCCACTGATTTTTTAATGGAAAGAAGATATTCATCTTACGTTTTTGAGGCCTAATGTGGGTATAATCGCTGCGTTTACACTTTAGCTATCACCTTTTAGCCACAGCCGCATTAATTTAGGCAGAGCCCAGATGAAACCCACTATCTCGACAGAAACTCAACAAGAAGCACTAGTCGCAGCCAAAGCCACCCAAAAGCCGGGCCAAACCAAAGAGCAAACTAAACTCATTGCCCAAGGGATTGAAAAAGGCATAGCTGAATATAAAAAGCTGCAAAAAGCCAAAGCTCGCGAACGGGATAAAGCACGTAAACAACAGTTGAGAGCAAAATCTCGCACAGTTAATGACACTGATGAACTAGAGGATTCAGACTCATTATTCGAATCTCAACGTCAGTTCACCACCGCGACTTGGATTGCCATAACGCTTTTACTATTAAGTTGGGTAGGGTTTTCCGCATATATGATTTCACACTTAAAATAATGATTTATATATAAAAATCAAGGTATCCATATATCACTTGTTAGGCAATATCCTCTAATACCTTACACACATCATTAATTGAAAAAATATTACCGTTAAGGCTTGCTCGGTCTTTTGATATATTCAGAACAAGCCTAAATACGTTGTTCGCATCAGGATAACGGGCAAGCTTTAAAATGATGTCATCACCATTTTCTTCTGCAGACCGAAAATCCCAACCCTTCCCTGATAAATCAAAAAGCACTTCCGCCGTTTCAGTATTGATTAACACTGGCGCATAAACCCAATGCGACATTCGCATCTCACTGGGGTTGATATCCAGTGTTAACTTACCATTTTGAAAAAACAGCTTAGTGTCCATAAACAGTCCCTGAGTAACAAGTGCACAAGCGATAGGCCGATAGCTTGTATATTGAACCCCTTATCCATTTGTTGTCCATACCGCATCACTTCTAAAACGAACCGTTTACGCTCATTGCCATCAGGCAAAACCGTTAAATGCTTAAGCGAAAAAAAGACAAAAAAAAGCCTGCTCAATGAGCAGGCAAAGACATATTTCAAGCGTCCCTTTCGGGGAAGTACATTACCGCGCTAGCGGGAAAAACCTGGCATATTCATGCAAAAACATCAATATGCTACTTGAGTCTAAACACGCCAAAAAAGGCGATACAAAGGTTGATGGATGATGGAAACTCAAACTTTAAGGAGGGTTAGGCCTTAAAGCTCATGGCGAATAAACCGCCACGCAAAACATCAGTGTTAAACCAAGTGTTTTGCCAATAAATATGGTTGTTGCCTGTATAAGACATAGTCAATACTCCTAAATTAGTTGTGATTAAGTACTCTAGTGAAGCTTGGCTCGGTTCCTTGGAACTAGAGATTCTCATATCCGTTGAGACGACTTGTCACTCAGGTCCTTGGAGAAAAATATCCATCCTGGATAGACTAGAGAGGAAAGGCGTAGTGCCTAATCCACGAAAGTAATTATATGGATTTGTAGTTTTATTACAACCTTTATTTGTATTTTTTTTGATTAAGGCTTTTTAATGTAATTAAATTACACAATTATAGTGAGGTTAATGGCGACCTGCTTCACAAAAAAACAGAAATAACCCTGTAAATATATAATAAATAAGATATTACAGAATTATTTCTATTTGTTACCACAAATCGTTAGCGATTGATCAGATATTGATACAAGCCCACCAGCGGACTCGCTGTAGGTTTGCCGTAGAGCGGATCACCTTCTGTTGCACTGCCTGCAATATCTAAGTGTGTGTAAGCCAAGGGAATAGGGGCTGTTACACCATGGTCAAATAGCCCCGACGCTTTCAGTAAAAATGCCGCGGGATACTGATGTCCACGGGCGGTAATCGATGATGGCGCATTATTGGAAGATAATATTTCAGCAGCGCCTGACACATCGCGGATCTTAGCGAAGTCTTCAGGGCGTAATGTAGACACTTCAAAGGGTTCACCCCATTGAGTCGCTTGCTGCTGTAAAGTGACAGCGCATTGCTGTGAACTCGCCACTGAGTTTTCCACCGCCGCAGGATAACTGCCATAACAACGTACGACATGACCAGTGAGTGTTGCTACCGAAAACATCTCAGGCTTCACCGCTGACACGGCTTTGATACGTAAATGGCTCAGTAAATCCGCCAGCACTAAGCGCCCTTCGGCATCCGTATTACCAATTCGTACCCGCACACCCGCATGGCTCGTAATAATTTCATCGGTCACGAAGGCTTCGCTGCCTATGCTGTTACGCACTAAACCTAACTCGGCAATCACTCGAATACCTTTAGGCTTGAGCATTGACAGAGTTTTAAATAAACCCGCCACGGCAGAAGCGCCACCTTTATCACGACTCATACCCGCCATAGCGCCGCCGACTTTCAGATCGGCGCCGCCGGTATCGTAAATCACGCCCTTACCCGCAAACAGGAAAGTGCGAGTCACTTGACCCTCTGGCAGATACTCTAGTTTCACCACGCGAGGCTGATGACGACCGACGGCAAAAGAAGAACGCGCCACGGCGCTGAGTAGCGGATAATCACGCTCTAAAATATCTCTGTCTTCTACCACTGCGGTTTTGATCACGCTGCCCGCTAAGGATTGCAGACAATAATCGGCAAAGGCTTTAGCCGACATGCGCTCAGGTTCAGTACCACACAAATCCCGCGCTAATACGCGGCCCGCTTCTAAGGCATTGAGCAAATTGCTGTTATGGGTTGATGAAGATAATAACCCTATGGCCTCAAATGCAGGCGTTAAGCCAGTCGCTTCACGCAGCTCTAAGGTTTGCCACAGTTCTTGACCGCAGGCTAATGCTGCAACTTCAGAGGCAAAACTAAAACGTGAGTCCTTCGATGGCACTACATATAACAATGGACGTTTTGCACCTGCGTCTTTTGCAATGGCAATCGCCGCCCTTGCAGCATTGGCATAGACTCGCACGTCCACATACTCGTCATTCACTTGGGTGACAGGGGCAATGATCAAACGCCCTCCCGCAAGCCCTGGGGCAAACAGTAATGTCGGGCTCTTACCCACGCGCTTATCCACGTGGGCACCGTGCTGAGCCAATAAACCTATCTCATCAAAACCGATAGAATCCAGATCGGGCGTCACCACCACAACCGCATCCCAGCCTTCACCATCAAAAATGGCATTTTCTGCTTTTACATCAACGAAGTTAACTTGAAACATGACCCATCCTTTTTCATTATTGTGCCTGCATTATTCCCGCTCTATCGCTTAATTACCAATCTAAAAGTGGTACCGACACTCCCAGAAAAAATCGAACTGGAAACTTTGGCTGCCAGCTCACCAAAAGCCTGTGACGCTGAGATTATTTGGCTGCACAGAATGTGGTAGAATGGCCGCAAATTTGCCCTATACTCACAAGACCTTATGAGGGACACTCAAGTGACAGCCTTAAGTCAGTTATACCCGCAGCCATTATGGCAATGGTTCGAACAAATTTGCGCGATTCCCCATCCATCTAAGCATGAGCAAGCCTTAAGCCAGCACATTCAAGCGTGGGCTAAAAGCAAACAACTTGCCGTCGTTGAGGATGCCGTTGGCAACGTGATCATCCGTAAACCTGCGACGCCGGGTATGGAAGATCGTAAAATCGTGGTTATTCAAGCCCATATCGATATGGTGCCACAAAAAAATGCCGATAAAGTGCATGATTTTACTAAAGATCCTATCGAAGCTTATGTCGATGGCGATTGGGTTAAAGCCAAGGGTACAACCTTAGGTTCAGATAACGGTATTGGCATGGCATCGGCTTTAGCCATTTTAGGCTCTGATGATATCAAGCACGGCCCATTAGAAGTGCTGCTGACGATAGATGAAGAAGCGGGCATGACAGGCGCCTTCGGTTTACAGGCTGGCATGTTAGACGCTGACATTCTGATCAATACCGACTCAGAGCAAGAAGGTGAAATCTACATGGGCTGCGCCGGTGGCGTTGATGCTCAAATCACCCTGCCTATGGTGTGGCAAGCCTCTGAGCAAAGTTACTCAGCCTTTAGCCTGCACTTATCTGGCTTAAAAGGGGGTCACTCTGGGGTGAACATTCACTTAGGTCGTGGTAATGCCAACAAGCTATTGGCGCGTTTCCTCTTTGAAAACGCAGATGATTTAGCGTTGGAGTTGACCCAATTTAGCGGCGGTTCACTGCGTAATGCGATTCCACGGGAAGCCAACATCAGCTTTATGTTGCCAGAAGAAAACGTCAGCGCCTTAAACGAAAAAGTCGCTGAGTTTGAAACGCTTATCCGCACCGAACTCGCCATTGCCGATCCCGATATGCGTTTAGTGTTAAACACTATCCCAACACCAAAACGTGTGATGAGCGAAAACAGCCAAAATACCCTGATCGATTTGCTGCATGTGTGCCCGAACGGCGTGATCCGCATGAGTGATGAAGTCGAAGGTGTGACTGAAACCTCGCTCAACGTTGGCGTTATCAGCACTAACGATGAAGAAGTCACTATCCTGTGCCTTATCCGCTCGCTGATCGATTCTGGCCGTACTCAAGTCGAAGGCATGTTAACTGCGCTGACCAACTTAGCCGGAGCCGATATCGATTTAAGCGGTGCTTACCCAGGCTGGAAGCCAGATAACAGCTCACCTGTAATGGCGATAGTGCGCGAAACCTATCAAGACATTTACCACAAAGAGCCAGTGATCATGGTGATCCATGCTGGTCTCGAGTGCGGCCTATTCAAGAAACCCTATCCAGACATGGACATGGTCTCGATTGGTCCCACCATTCGCTATCCACACGGTCCAGACGAAATGGTAAACATCACCACAGTAGGCCAATATTGGACATTATTATTAGCCGTACTCGAGCGCATTCCAGTCAAGGCTTAATGTTCTAACCTTACCCAAGCTCACTCAATTCAAGGCCACATCTGCTCAAGTCAGATGTGGCCTTATTTTTTACCACGGCTTCTATTTGTGTGTAGAAATGCCATCGATAAAATTTTTATGAAAGAACTGAATAACTTGAATTTTCTACTATAGTTGTTCTGTCTTACCCTAACGTATTTTTGCTTATCGCGCTTTTAGAGATAACCGCTTTCCCCTTCAATACTGTGACCTTAAGGAATAGAGATCATGAAATTTGGTAAAATCTTGTCAGCCGCCGCACTACTGCTCAGCAGTAACCTCAGTTTCGCCGAAGAAGTCCCCAAAGCCGTTATCGACCTAGCCGATTCACTGATGCCATTAGGCAGAGAAGTGGTACTGGTGAATGCTGTTAAAGCGCAAAATGCCCAAGGCAAAAGCTTAGATTCAATCAAAACATTAGATGAAAAATGGATTGCCACCGCAGGTATTGATGACTTTATGTCATCCCTGATGAACAACGAAGCGGCCAAGTTTCTCACGACCTTCGAAGCCAGCAAACCTTACTACCAAGAAATTTTCCTCATGGACAATCAAGGTGCGAACGTCGCTATGATCAGTAAAACTTCAGATTATTGGCAGGGTGATGAGGATAAATGGCAAAAATCCTTCGCCAATGGCAAAGGCGATAAACACATAGGTCCGGTCAAATTTGACGAGAGCTCCCAAGCCTATCTAGTACAAATTTCTATTCCAGTGATGGATGGTGATGCCGCAATTGGCGCTATAACGATTGGGATCAACCTAGATCAATTTGGACTCTAATTACCAGAGAACGCCAGTGATGGGCTGCATCCTCTTACCACAGAGGTTATTGCGGCTCTCACCTTTTCAGTGCATCAATCAAGGAGGGCGTGACTATGGAATGGTATAAAGATCTATCCGTTAATCAGAAACTGACTTATCCAAGTCTGCTACTCGCTGGCGTAGTCATCTTCGCCTCTTCAACTGGCATTTTAGGACTCAAAGCCTTAAATCACAGCGCGAATACACTCGCGCTTGAATACTTACCTAGCCAATCTGAACTACTACAAGCCGATAAAGAGCTTTATCAAGCTCAAGTGGCCGAGCGCAGCCTGATGTTTGTTAACGTGGGCACAGACTCTTACAACGACCTTTTAAAGCAGCACACTAATAGTATCTCTCTGGTTAAAGAACATATTGATAAGTTTGCCGATGTGACCACAAGTCCCATCGCTAAAGATAAGCTCAATGAATTAAATCACAGTTTCGATACTTGGCGAGCGACAACCACAGAAATCAGTAATCAACGCACCCAAAATGGCCGTAACGGTAGAACGACGGCGATTGATCTTAGTTTCGGTCAAGCAGCAACGCAATTCGAGCAACTACACCAGAACATTAATCATTTAATCAATGATTTAAATAGTAATACTACCGCAGCGATAGCCCAAGTAGATGATGATGCCAATCATGGACAACAGATGCAGTTAATTGCCTTAGCCATCAGTCTCTTGATCTGTATACTCTTTATCGTTGCACTGCCTAAACTCATCAGCAAACCGCTGGCGGTTTTACTCGCAAAAATCCACGACATTACCGATGGTGATGGCGATTTGACCGAACGAGTCCACTTAACCTCTAAAGACGAGCTTGGTGATCTCGCCAAGGCATTCAATCATTTTCTCGATAACTTACACGGTATTATCTCGCAATTTAAACAGTCTACATCAGAGCTCAACACCGCTGCCGAAGGTCTAGCCAAAACCAGCGCATCAGCAAAACATACCTTGATGGATCAACAAGCTGCAACCCACAGAATCGCCGATGCCAGCGATCATATTGCCGCATCAGTGCAAGAAGTATCAGTCAGTGCCAGCCATGCCGCCGATGCCGCTAAACAAGCCGACGTATTTACCGCCGACGGTCAGGCAAGAGTGAAAAAAACCATCAATGTGATTCGTGAACTTGCGGGAGATGTAGGCACGGCAGAAATGCAGATCAATAAACTCGAACAGGAAGGCCAACATATCGGCCGCGTGCTCGAGGTGATTCAAGCCATTGCCGAACAGACGAATCTATTAGCCCTTAACGCCGCAATTGAAGCGGCGCGAGCAGGCGAACAAGGACGCGGGTTTGCAGTGGTTGCCGATGAAGTGCGATCCCTTGCCTCTAAGACTCACCAATCAACCGAAGAAATTAAATTAATGATCGCCAATGTGCAAAATGGCACTCAAAGCGCTGTGGCGGCGATTAATATCGGTAATGAAAAGGCTATCTCAAGCGTAGAAGCCGCCAGTAATGCCGGTGAAGCCTTAGCGCATATTGCAGAAATGGTGAGCCAAATTAGTGAGATGAACAATCAAATCGCCCTCGCAGCCAAAGCGCAAACCACTATGGCCAATGAGAGCCATCAAAATATTCAACACATTGCCGAACAGTCGGAGGAGAGTCTACGAACCACTGATGAAATCTACGCAGCAAGCGTACAACTCTCGTCAATGGCGAGTAATCTCACTGCGCTGGTCAGCCGCTTTAAACTGTAATTTTTTGAGAGTGAAAGCTTTTATATAAGTTACCTTTTGTAAATCAGTGATGTTTGAAAGGTCCCCTCAAACGAATAAGGGAGCATAAACCTGTCGCAGTGATTATCTGAATTCAGGTGCTCCCTTATATTTAAACAGCAAAGCTAGCACTGATTAGCAGCGCTTAACCACTAAGCCTCTTGCCGCGCGCAGGTTGACTAACATAGGTAACATCAACGCAAGGATTACTATCAGCATGCCTACCAACTGAATTTCCGTCACCGCCTGCCCCATGGCTAACGCCGTTAATGCTGCAAAAACGGGCACGAGATTAAAAAAGATCGATGCCTTAGCGGGGCCAAACGCTTTAACACCGTTAATCCAAAACAGATAACCGAGCACAGTGGCGAACAAACCTATGTAGAGCACGCTAGAAAAAGCCGTTGCCGACAGTTCCATCAACTCTAGCCAAGGGTGAAACTCACCTCGGCCAAGCCCAACCACGGACATAGACACACTGGCAGCTATCATACTCAGCAAGGTAAATGGCAACACAGGCAACCAATGGCCGACCCGTTGCGAACAAATGGTATAACCACTCCACGCCAACATGCCGGCGGCAATCATCACATCACCTTGGTTAAAACTAAAGTTGAGCAACTGCTGCACACTACCGTTGGTGATCACTAGCAGTACGCCCGCCAATCCACCCACTAAGCTAAACACTTGTTGTCTGCTGAGCCATTCACGCTGTAATAGCGCATTGACGATTGAAGTCACCAGCGGGCTGAGCGCCATAATCAAGGCACCATTGGCAGCAGAGGTATGCTGCAGGCCATTAAATAACGCCAGATTTAAGCCGCCCACACCAATCACACCCACTAACGCTATGACAATATATTGCACCAAACTCAATTTGGGCCAAGCCTGACGAGTAAAAACGATATATAACGCTAGAGTCACAGCCGCAATGGTAAAACGCCAGAAGACGAGGGACTCTCCTGACATCTCCTCCAGCACTCGCTTAGCAATCGGAAACACACTGCCCCAGCTAAAAACGCAAATCAGTAGACAAACGAATGTCATGTAAGGTGTATGGGATTTCATATCGGCCTCTAGGGAGGTAATTGGGATTGAGCTTAGTTTATAAGTTTCATATATTATTAAAACCAACAAGATTGAGAGCTTAAATTCCAAATATGAAACTTAATTATTCCTTAGACGATATGCGCTTATTTTGGGTGGTGGCACAGCAAGGGAGTTTTAAGCTCGCGGCGCAGCACTTAGGCATTCCACCTTCAACCTTAAGCCGTCGAATCAATCTGTTAGAACAATCCTTAGGTCTGCGTTTACTGCACAGAGACGCCCATAGAGTCAACCTTACCGCCACAGGTCAGCGGTATCTCGAACGCTGCGGCCCGCTATTTATCGAGTTAAACCAGGTATCTGGTGAGTTGCATGCGGATAAACATCAAGCGGTTGGCAAATTGCGGATCTCGGCGCCCATCAATACAACCTATCGCTGGCTAGGTGAATCACTCAACGCCTTCCAACGGCATTATCCCAATATTGATATCGATTTAAGTCTGTCGAACATGAATATCGATGTCAGTGAAAACGCCATCGATATCGCCTTTCGAGTGGGCGAACCTAAAGATCCCGATTGGATTGCAAGGCCACTTACCACGATTAGCTTTGTACTTTGCACCAGCACATCGGCAACGCAGTGGCATGCGCTGCAATCCATTGAAGAGCTGGATCAGCATCCGGTTATCATCGCCAAGCCCACAAAAACGTGGCGTTTACAGCACAATAGCACAGGGCAAAATGTCGAGTTTGAACCAAGGGGGAATATCAAACTAGCCGTCGATGATATGGCGATTGCCTGTCAGGCCGTGGTGGCGGGGCTTGGGATTGGACTCATACCCATCAGCATGGCGAGTGAACAGATACGAAGTGGCAAACTCATTCAAATACTGCCCGAGTGGCAAGGTATTCCGCGTACCGCCTACTTGATGTATCGCGATCGAGACAACCTGCCCTTACGAGTCAGACTGTTAATTGATTTTATGTTGGCGAATCCACCCGAGGCTTATTGAGCCAATGCAGGCATGAGTCTGCGGCTTATCGACTCAATAAACGGCTAGAGTGCTAAATCCAGCTGAGTCTGGCCGTTTAAGCTTGTGGCGACGACAAGAGTAGAATCAGTAAGGCCAACTGAAATCCCCAATAGACGAATGCCGCGGCCTTCTTGCCTTTCCATAGCCTGTGCGAGTAGCTCATAGAACATTACAATCGAGACTTCATCGCTCCGGTGCTCAATTGTAGTCTGCTTGAAATCGTTAAACTTAAGTTTGACCACCTGTTTATGTATTTTGCGTTCCTTAGCACTGCGACTTAAACGCAAGGACAGTTCTTGGATCAAACTCGGCATCACCTGCTGGCACTGCTCTAAGCTATAAATATCCTTTGCTAACGTGGTTTCAACCCCCACTGATTTGCGCTCTCTGTCGGCAGAAATCCCCCGTTCATCTATGCCTTGGGAACGCTCAATCAACACACCACCAAACTTACCGAATCGCGCTAAGAGCTCAGGTTTAGAATAAGCTTGCACATCACCACAGGTATTGAGCCCGAGCGAAGAGAGCTTTTCGGCGGTGACTTTACCAACACCGGGAATTTTACGCAGCGATAAGGTCTTAACAAACTCAGAAAGCGTCTCTGGTGTAATGACATATTGGCCGTTTGGCTTGTTCAGATCCGAGGCGACCTTAGCTAAAAATTTTACTGGCGCGATACCCGCCGATGCGGTTAAACCCGTTTCGGTTAAGATATCGCGACGAATCGCTTGGGCAATCAAGGTCGCAGAGCCCTTATATTGTTGGCACTCACTCACATCCAAATAAGCTTCATCTAAGGAAAGCGGCTCGATTAATTGGGTATAGCGGGAAAATATTTCACGAATTTGTAGCGACACTTCTTTGTAAACTTGCATCCGACCCGGAACTAAAATCAGCTCAGGGCACAACTTAAAGGCATAAGCCGTTGCCATTGCTGAACGTACACCGAATTTACGTGCCTCGTAACTGCAAGTACTGATAACACCGCGACGGTCGCTACTGCCGCCTACGGCTAAAGGCTTGCCACGGTACTCAGGAAAGTCGCGCATTTCCACTGCAGCAAAATAGCAGTCCATATCGATATGAATAATTTTTCGCACGTTGAATTCCTCCAACGCCAAAATACTGTATATAAAAACAGTAATCAAGTATTCCTGATAGATTTGGGGCCAATAAGATGTAGCCTAGCGCTGGAAAAGAGAACAAGACAAGTGTGAGGAACAACAGACATGCTTAATAACTGAGTTTCCTAGGCCATTACACTCAGTGGCCTAGGTATTTACTCAACCTAACAATCTAAGGCTCACATCTTAGTTTGCAGGTAGTTTTGCAATCCAACACGGTCAATAAGCCCAAGTTGTTTTTCGAGCCAATACATATGGTCAGACTCTGTATCGTCAAGTAATACTTCAAGGATTTCACGTGTCTGGTAATCTTGCTTCTGCTCACACAGTGCAATCACTTTGCGCAAATCGTCCGCGACCTTGTATTCGTAGGCGAGATCATTACGTAGCATCTCTTCTACATCTTTACCTATGTTCAATGCCTCACGGGCGGCAACATTGGGTGTACCTTCGAGGAATAAAATGCGCTGCACTAATTTGGCTGCATGGGCTTTCTCATCATCTGACTCATGGGCGATACGCTCATAGAGTTCATTCAGGCCCCAATCTTCATACATATGGGCATGGACAAAATACTGATCCATTGCCGAGAGTTCTCCCGTTAGGAGTCGATTTAACGCATCGATAACGTCTTTATCGCCTTTCATATCTTGCTCCTATTGGTCGCTAATTTGCGATTGTAGATAATTTTGAATACCGGTTAGCGTAATGAGCTCTTGCTGCGACTCGAGCCAATCTAAGTGCTCTTCTTCGTCTTCGAGAATATCTTCCAGCAGATCGCGGCTCACATAGTCCTGTTCGGCTTCACACAAGCTGATCGCATCACGCAGCAATGTAAGCTGCTCTTGCACCATGGCCAGATCGCAGTCGAGCATCTCTTGGCTATGTTCACCAATGCGAAGTTTTTCGAGTTGTTGCAGATTAGGTAGACCTTCCAAAAACAGCACTCGCTCGATGAGCTTATCGGCGTGCTTCATATCTTGGATGGATTTTTTGTATTCGACGTGGTTTAACTTCTCTAAGCCCCAATGTTTAAACATGCGGGCATGGAGGAAATATTGATTGATTGCGGTCAACTCACAGGTAAGCACCCGATTCAGTTGCCCAACCACTTTAGGATGACCTTTCATAAGTTACTATCCTTGGTAAGCGTGAAAAGATTGATCTAAATCAAGCTTCTAGCCTAGTACAATTTATCGACCAACTCAAATTATCTTTATATTTCACTCACTTAATGATGAAAAGCATTCTCATTCCTGCTTAGATTAACTTGCTATCCCACTCTAATCCCAAGGATAAATCTCAAATGATTAACCCGTGTAAGAAAATACGAGGCAAAAAAATAGCCCCCTAAATTGGAGGCTATGATCGAATCAAGACTATTTAGATAATGCGGTCTTTCGTTAACTTCTCACGACGCGCTTCTTCAGCGGCCATACGACGTTTACGTTTGTCACAAGGGTCATCACAATCACACGCTTTTTCAATCCCTAGAACACCTAAACCGCCACAACTTCCTTCAACGGCTTTGCGCTTGATAAGATAACCAATCGACATGAGCAAAAAGAAGACTAACAAGATCACAAATGCCGCGATAAAAGAGGTCATGGTTTACTCCAAAAACTAAATAAGGAAAGGCTTGAAGGCGTCGCTGTAATAGACCTTAAATCCGTCGCCTTGCTTTTCGATTAGCATTATCGCCAAGTGTTCCTTCTTGGCAAGCTCCAATGATGCTTCTGTGCCCAAAACCATCATGGCCGTCGCAAAACCGTCGGCCGTCATACAATTTTGATGCAATACCGTCACGGATGCTAACTTATGATTTATCGGTAAACCAGTACGCGGATCGATTATATGCGTAAAACGTTGGCCGTCTTCTTCATAATAATTACGATAATCACCAGAGGTCGCCATCGCCATAGTACCAGGTGCAATAACCTGCTGTACGGCTTCAGAGCCATCATTGGTCGGTTGCTCTATAGCAACACGCCAAGAGCTTCCATCACCTTTGGCACCTTTGATACTCAGTTCGCCACCGATTTCAACTAAATACCCTGTCGCGTGGTATTTATCAAGAATGGAAGCGATCTTATCAACCCCAAATCCCTTCGCGATTGATGATAAATCTACATATAAATGGGTGTTGTGCTTACTTAGACGGTTGCCTTCAATGGAAAGTTCACTAATCCCTGTTTTGGCTTTAGCCGCATCAATATCAGCCTGTGTCGGAACTTTCGTTGGACGCTTATCAGGTCCAAAACCCCACAGATTAACTAAAGGACCTAAGGTAATATCAAGTGCCTTATCCGTCACTTGATATAAACGTATTCCCTCTTGCACCACTTTTATGGTATCCGGTGAGACTTCAACGCTTTGCTCCAATGGCAATTGGTTGAAACGGGATAATTCTGAATTAGGCCGATAGGTCGACATCTGGTCATTGACTAGCTCAAGGGCTAAATCAATCTCCGCTTGAAGTAACTGCGCCGTCGGCATCTGCTCATTCGGAACGACTTTAATGTGATAAGTCGTGCCCATAGTGCTGCCGGCCAACGAAATGACTTCGTTTTGCTTTGAACAGGCTGAAACAAAAAAGGCCAGTCCCACGAGGACTAGCCAGTTAAATGAATACTTTAACGCTGAGGTATTGATCTTTAAGGTCTGAAACATAGTGACCTACTACTCTTATTTGGGCCCTTAAATGCAAAAGTTGCAGATGAAAGGTTAACCTCAACATCTGCAACTTTTCTATCTAGGACTAATGAACATTAGCCGCCGAAGTCATCCAACAGAATGTTTTCGTCTTCGACACCAAGATTTTTCAACATACCAATGACGGCAGCGTTCATCATTGGAGGTCCACACATGTAGAACTCACAATCTTCTGGAGCATCATGGTTTTTCAGATAGTTTTCATACAATACGTTATGAATAAAACCTGTGTAACCATCCCAGTTATCCTCTGGTTGAGGATCTGAAAGTGCCACATGCCATACGAAGTTATCATTCTCAGCCGCTAGGCCGTCGAAATCTTCTACGTAGAACATTTCACGCTTAGAACGTGCACCGTACCAGAAGCTCATCTTACGTTTAGACTGAAGACGCTTCAGCTGGTCGAAGATATGTGAACGCATTGGCGCCATACCCGCACCACCGCCGATAAACACCATTTCTGCATCGGTATCTTTCGCGAAGAATTCACCGAATGGGCCAGAAATTGTCACTTTATCGCCAGCTTTTAAGCTCCAAATGTAAGATGACATCTTACCGCAAGGCAGAGTCAAGTTACGTGGTGGAGGCGTAGCAATACGCACGTTCAGCATAATAATGCCGAACTCTTCTGGGTAGTTAGCCATTGAGTATGCACGGATAGTTTCTTCATCAACCTTAGATTCAAGATTGAAGAAACCGAAGTGTTCCCAGTCGCCACGGTATTGTGCAGGTACATCAAAATCTGCATATTTAATATGATGAGCTGGTGCTTCGATTTGAATATAACCGCCAGCACGGAATGGTACAGACTCGCCATCAGGAATTTGCAGCTTCAGTTCTTTAATGAAAGTGGCTTTGTTATCGTTAGAGATAACTTCACATTCCCATTTCTTGATACCGAAGATTTCTTCGTCAAGCTCGATTTCCATATCGTTCTTAACGTTAACCTGACAAGAAAGACGACAACCTTTACGGGCATCACCTTTGCTGATGTGGTCAAGTTCCGTTGGCAAAATATCGCCGCCGCCAGACTTAATCACCACGCGACATTGGCCACATGAGCCACCGCCACCACACGCACTCGATACGAAGATACCGCTGTTAGCCAAAACGCCTAACAACTTACCGCCCGCACCGGTTGTAATCGCTTTTTCAGGATCGTCATTAATGCCGATCGTGATGTCACCACTAGCCACTAACTTAGACTTAGCGAATAAAATCACTAATACCAAGATGAGGACAATAGCAGTAAACATACTCACACCGAGGTAAACCTCGAGCGGAGTAGATTTAAAAATACCAAGAATATCCATTAACTTATCCTTAGAAGGTCCAATTCAAGAAGCCGTTATGTGTCTCTTACAGAGACACACCTGAAAACGACATGAAACCTAAGGCCATCAAACCAGCGGTGATAAAGGTAATCCCTAAACCACGTAGGCCGTTAGGCACGTCGGCATACTTCAGCTTCTCACGGATACCGGCCATCAATACGATAGCTAATGCCCAACCCACTCCTGAGCCGAAACCAAACACCACACTCTCGCCTAGCTTGTAGTCACGCTCAACCATGAATGATACCGCACCGAAAATCGCGCAGTTCACTGTGATCAAAGGTAAGAAAATACCTAATGCGTTGTACAAAGGTGGAAAGTACTTGTCCAGTGCCATTTCCAGAATTTGAACCAAAGCCGCAATCACACCGATAAAGGTAATGAATTTCAAGAAGCTTAAGTCAGCTTCAGGTGCGCCAGCCCAAGCAAGTGCACCAGGAGCTAGCAGCCCTTGATAGATAACTTGGTTTGCTGGGACAGAGATAGTTAACACTACAACTACCGCAATCCCTAGGCCCATGGCTGTAGTGACTTTCTTAGACACAGCCAAGAAAGTACACATACCAAGGAAGAAGGCCAGTGCCATGTTTTCAATGAAAACAGAGCGAATTAACAGGCTAATATAATGTTCCATCGCACTTACCCTTTTGCTTCAACTTGCTCTGGCTTATAGGTACGAATAATCCAAATCAAAACACCGATCAGGAAGAACGCACTCGGAGGCAGTAGTAGCAGACCGTTTGGTTGGTACCAGCCGCCATCAGAGATCTTGTGCAGGATTTCAACACCGAACAGAGAACCGTTACCAAACAGTTCACGTACGAAGCCAACAGCTAACAGAATCGCACCGTAACCTAAACCGTTACCGATACCATCCATAAAGCTCATCATTGGCGGTGTTTTCATCGCGTAGGCTTCGGCACGACCCATTACGATACAGTTCGTAATAATCAGACCGACGAATACCGACAGCTGCTTAGAGATCTGATAAGCATAAGCCTGCAGCAATTGGTCAACCACGATTACCAAAGAGGCAATAATGGTCATCTGTACGATAATACGCACACTGCTTGGAATATGATTACGGATCATTGAGATAAACAGGTTCGAGAACGCAGTTACCGCAGTTAACGCCAACGCCATTACCAGTGCAGTTTCGAGCTTGCTCGTTACCGCTAATGCACTACATACACCAAGTACTTGTAAAGCAATCGGGTTGTTGTTGACTATAGGTCCGGTCAGAACCTGTTTCAGTTCTTTAGCGTCAGACATTAGTTGAGACCTCCATTGCGTGCTTTTTCAATGAAACTCGCAAAACCTTCTTTACCCAACCAGAATGTCAGTGAATGTTGTACACCGTTACTCGTTAAGGTTGCGCCAGATAATGCATCTACACCGTACTCAGTGCTAGCAACAGTTGGGTTTTTCGTTACGCTGATAGCGAGTTTACCTTGCTCATCAAATAACTTTTTGCCATGCCATTTCGCTTTCCACTGAGCATTTTGCACTTCGCCACCTAAGCCCGGCGTTTCGCCGTGCTCGTAGTAGACTAAGCTTTGCACTGTGTTTAGGTCAGCATCCATAGCAAGGAAGGCATACATAGTAGACCATAGGCCATAACCATGGATTGGCAGAATGACACTGGTTAATTTACCTTGGCCGTCACGAACAAGATAAACCACAGCCTTATCAGCAACACGTTTCACTGAAGCGATGTCATTCTCAGGTACAAATGAGGTTTTCACATCACGAGAAGCTTTACGTTGATCATAAGTGTCAGCATCAACACCCTCAACCCAAGCACCCGTTTTCAAATCGACCAGTTTAGCTTCGATGTGTTTGCCGTATGTATCTAGAATTTGCGCTTTGGTCACTTTGCCAGCTTTAGTATCGATAAGACCAGCGGCTTCCAGAATGTACTTTTGCTTATCAAGCAGTTTATTTTCTGCTTGAGTCGGTCTCAGTAACACTGCTGCAGTAGACACAAATATCGCACAAATTAGACACAGGCCAACGACGATAAATAAGGTTCTGCCGAACGAATCTTTATTACTAGCCACGGGCAATCCTCCGCTTGATATTTGCCTGAACCACGAAGTGGTCGAACAATGGCGCGAACAAGTTAGCAAACAAAATTGCCAACATCATGCCTTCAGGGAATGCAGGGTTAATCACGCGGATAAACACAGCCATTGCACCGATCAAGATACCGTATGCCCATTTAGCTTGGTTAGTAAATGACGCTGACACTGGGTCTGTCGCCATAAACATCATGCCAAACGCAAAACCACCTAACACTAAGTGCCAGTACCAAGGCATTGCAAACATTGGATTAGTGTCGCTACCGACAACGTTAAGCAGCGTAGAAATGGCAATCATGCCCACCATTACACCACCAACGATGCGCCATGAAGCGATACGCGTGTAGATGATGACCAAACCACCTAACAGAATCGCTAATGTAGACACTTCACCCACTGAACCTGGAATGAAACCGAAGAACGCATCCCACCAGTTTTGGTTAATTGCGTAATCTAAAGTGCCAGACGCCGCTTGGCTCAGTGCAGTTGCACCTGAGTAACCGTCAGCCACAACCCATGAGGTATCACCTGACATGTTCAACGGATAAGCGAAGAACAAGAAGGCACGACCCGCTAGTGCTGGGTTTAAGAAGTTACGCCCTGTACCACCGAACACTTCTTTCGCCACGACCACACCGAAGGTGATACCCAGCGCCACCATCCATAATGGGATAGTTGCTGGCAGCGTTAAAGCGAACAGGATAGAGGTAACGAAGAAACCTTCGTTGACTTCATGACCACGGATAGAGGCAAACAGCACTTCCCAGATACCACCGACGGCAAAGGTCACCGCGTAGATAGGTAGGAAGAAACAGGCGCCATACCACATCAGCGCAGGCCAGCCAGAGTTTGCCGTAAGTTCGGTACCGAACATGCTGAACAAGCTCACTTGCCATACGTCAGGGGTAGCAAAACCAGCCACTAAAGCTAATTGAGCTTGTAAACCTACGTTGTACATACCCACGAACATCGCTGGGAAAGCACAAGCCCAAACCGTAATCATCATACGTTTTAGGTCGAGGTTATCGCGAACATGGGTTTTGCCCTTGTTCACTTTACCTGGGGTATAAAAAATCGTGTATGCCGCTTCGAATAGGGCATAAAACTTTTCGTATTTACCGCCTTTTTCAAAGTCGGGTTCAATACGTTCGAAAAAATCTTTCAAGCTCATTAGCCTTCCCTCTCGATCGTATCTAGACAGTCACGCAGATATGAACCGTAGTCATACTTGCCTGGACATACGAACGTACACAGTGCGAGATCTTCTTCATCTAACTCTAACGCGCCTAAAGTAGCAGCACCGTCAAAGTCACCTGAAATCAAGTCACGCAACAACATAGTAGGAAGAATGTCCAATGGCATTACACGCTCATAGTTACCAATTGGCACCATAGCGCGGTCTGAACCACCTGTACTGGTCGTCATGCTGAACAGACGAGAAGGAGCAAGATGTCCTAAGAATGCACGAGTGATAGAATATTTGTCTGAGCCTGGTAATACCCAGCCTAAAAATTCTTTCTCTGTACCTTCTTCTAACAGACTTACTTGAACATGGTAACGACCTAAATACCCTTGTGGGCCAACGGCTGTACGACCATTCAGAACAGAGCCTGAAATCAGACGAACATTGCCATCTAAGGCTTCACCTGCGGTTAATTCAGTCATGCTCGCGCCCACAACAGTGCGTACGAGTCTTGGCTTAGCCGCTTTAGGGCCTGCGATCGCAATAACACGTTCGGTATTGAGTTCACCCGTCGTAAATAGCTGACCAATTGCTATTACATCTTGGTAACCAATATGCCAAACGGTACGTTTTGCAGAGGCAGACAATAAGAAGTGAATGTGAGTACCGACTAATCCTGCAGGGTGCACACCGGCAAATTCTTCAACTTGGGCGTTTGCGGCAGGAATATCAGCGCCAGGCGCTTTACAAAGGTAAACTTTACCGTCAGTAAGTCTTGCTAAGACCTTAAGACCATTAGCAAAATCTTCTTTATGCTCACGGATCACCACAACGGGATCAGCGGCAAGAGGTTGAGTATCTATTGCGGTTACAAAAATACCAGCAGCAGAAGAGTCTACAGCAGGAACTTTGCTAAAAGGACGAGTACGCAAAGCAGTCCATAAACCTGATTCAATCAGATTGTCACGGACTAACTGCGAGTCGAGCGTATCGAGTGCAGTGGCATCATATTTAGCAAAGGCAACGCTGTCGTTTCCTTCCACTTCAATGACAACAGACTGCAGAACACGCTGGGCGCCCCGGTTAATGTCTAATATAGTACCACTGGCTAAAGCCGTATATTTAACGCCTAAATTCTTCTTATCTTCAAAAAGAACTTGGCCTTTTTGTACTTTATCGCCCACTTTGATCTTCATCGTTGGACGTAAGCCAATATACTCTTCACCCAAAGTAGCTACATGTTTAATGGCTGGGCCATTATGGATAACTTGCTCTGGTCCGCCTGCTATAGGCAGTTCCAATCCTTTCTTAATTGTAATCATATCCACAAGCACTACGTTTGAAGGAAAGACAATGCGCCGCGTTCCTGCTAAATACTTAGGTTTTAAACAAAACCTACTGCATTGAGCTAGCGCAGATTTATCACAGAAATGCGATCGCAATCACGCTGGTCGCGCGCATTTTACCCCAATTGACTTGGCATCGCCACGAAAATTATAGGTGATTTCAAACCTAAAATACGGATTGAAAAGAATCATGCGCTACGGCGTTCACCTTCCGACCTAGTGACTGATCAGAAAGAGAGAATATTACGGCCACTGGGTACTATAGCATTAATAATTAAAGATTTAATTTAGCAAAAAGTCGAAACGTCCACTAAACGCAGCCGAAATCGATCTTATTTGTTTCAATTGATTTAAATTCAAACAAAATAAAACTCAATTTAAAAGCGCCATTGATAACCTAAATAGCTAATACGTCCATTTTCCGATCGAATTCCGCTATTTGATGCTGTCGTAACTAATGACTCATCTAAGAGATTTTCTACCCTAAAATAAATCTCATGGTGGCGATCAAAATGATAATTCGCCGCTAAATCTACCCGCCATTGTACTGCGATAGGCTGTAATTCAGCGCCAAATTGGCCCATTTCCCGCTCGGATTGATAAAAGACATTTGCATTCAATTCATATTCGGCATATTTCATTCCAGCACTAAAATGCAATTGCTGCTCAGGTAACCAAGCCACTCTATCACCAGCCACAACGCAACCTTGGATTTCGTTACAGCTATTGGTTTGATATTCCGAATTCGAATATTGATAATTTAAGACTAATGGTAACTGTACACTACCGATATCCCACTGGTAGCCAAGACTCAGCTCAACTCCTTTGGTCAGTACATCCACGACATTGCCTTGAACCCACAAACGACTGTCGGCGCATTGGGTATACGCATCGCAATTGACATGCAGGTTATCAAAATCTTGAACGTAGGTTTTGATGTCAGCACTAAAATGCTCACTGGCATATTGGGCGCTGACTTGATATTGCAGCGATACTTGCGCCTCTTGCTCAAGATTACCTGCACTCGCGGCGGTCCATGAGCGGCGAATATCCGTACTAAAGCGCCAATCTCCAGCATCATATAAAACACCGAGTTGTGGCATCCAATCGCTGTCGGAGAAATCAGCCGCATCCAGTCCTACATAAGCTAAATCGACCTTGCGATTGACGCTCACTTGTTCATAGGCAAGCGCGAGCTTTATCTGTAATTCGTCCCAATTAAACAAGGAATCGATTGCCGAAGTAAATGCTGTTGCATCGTCGGTATAAGCCAATAATGCATTTTGTGCATCACTCACTAAACTCAAGTCCTGCAGCCATAGACTCTGTTGATCGCCAAAGTGCATCTCGGCTTTATCCGTATGATAACGGGCGCTATAGATAATTTGATGGGCCCCATACTGATTCACTGATTCAGTTTGTGCCCCAAAGGAGCTGAAATCATTGTCTTGTTGTAAAGAAGCCAGTGAGACGCCATCGACTGTCGGCTGACGTTCAAATGCGGCCAACGCAGCAAGACTCTGGGCATCGAGCATTTGCCCATCAAATTGATTGAGTTGGTTTAATTGCTGCGAATAAGACTGGTAGTAAAAGTCTGTGGTGACCTTATGCCCACCATTGAGCGTAACTTGGTGAGACAGTTGGTACTTATGATGTCGCCCCTGATGTTTATCCGCCGCAGTGGCCGAATACAAACTCATAGGATCTTGTTGCCAATCGGCCTGTGTTAACCCAAGCTGAGAGCGATAACTATCATCATCGAGAAACTGGTAAGTAAACTCAGTCACCTGTGGACTTCTGGCGCCGAGTAAACTCGCGGCGTTGATTTTAAATAAGATGTCTGTCGTTTGGTGGTCTGTGTCTTGACCATTGAGCAAGTGATCTGCGCCGCTATTATCTGCATAATTAACCGCGAGTATCATGCCATACTCTTTTTGCTTCACTCCCCAATTCATATCGACACTGTAGTCTGAATCGGTATTGCCCTCGAGAGTCGCCTTACTATTCTCGGTCTGCTCAGCAACAGGTAAGGTTTGATAACTCACCACCCCAAACGCACCTTGCCCACCGACAGCCATATTTGCCATCGGGGCGGCAGTAACACTCTGTTGTTGCAGTAGATTAGGTAAGAGTTGTAATTGCGGTGCCGAATACGGCGCAGGGGAGAAATACACTCTATCTTGCAATACGGCCACGCCTTGAGTCGCGCTACGCATGCTGATGCTCGCGGGATTTCCACTCAGATCCGCAGGCAAAACCGTCAAAGCCGTCAATTGACCTAACGCTAAACGATTAGACGTTGAATGAAATGTGTCATTGAGCTTGTTCAATTCAAGCATTTGACTGTGAAGATCATCGGCGAACGTTGTGCTAGAACAGGCAAGAGATACAGAAATTGCACAAAGTGATACAGTGAAGTAACGACTAGGCATACCAAGCTCCCAAAAACTTTGTTAGCGTACGGTGTTTTTGTTATTAACTTGTAAAATAGCTGAGTTTACTTGAAAAAAAAAGCGACTCTCGTCGCTTTCTCTTATTTACTTCAGGAAACTGAATTTACTAAAGAAGCACTCTCATACTATAAGAGTGCGAACAATTACAGATTACCTAGAATTTCATCGCTTAATTTTAGATCGTCATTACGATTAACACTTACGCCTGCAGCAATAATATTACGGGCGATATCTTGTGCTTGCTCTAATGAATGCATCTCATACGTACCACATTGGTATTCGTTCAGCTCAGGGATTTCAGACTGCTCAACCACTTTAAGCACATCTTCCATCGCGGCTAACCACGCATCGGCCACTTGGCGCTCTGTGGGTTCACCAATCAAACTCATATAAAAACCGGTACGACATCCCATTGGCGAAATATCAATGATCTCAACATCGCTGCCATTTAAATGGTCACGCATAAAACCCGCGAACAAATGCTCTAGAGTATGAATACCACGCTCACTGAGGATCTCTTTATTCGGTGCGCAAAAACGTAAATCAAATACAGTAATGGCATCGCCCTTTGGCGTGCTCATATGCTTAGCGATACGAACCGCAGGGGCATTCATCCGAGTATGGTCGACGGTAAAGCTATCAAGTAATGGCATAGGGATCTCCAAATTCTCAGGGCGACATCAACGCCACTGTAACTGTCTATTTATGGCTTGCAAGCATAACACCAAATGAATTACGCCGATAACAAGATAATCTAAGATGAAATCATCTCATATAAATCAGATGCTAATGTGACAGTTTGCAGTAAAAAACATCATTTAGTGTTGACGCTGCTGACTGTAAGCATCCTCAGATATTTTATGGTACTGGCGCACACCCTGCTCATACGCGTGATAAGCATCGTACACCTTTCGCATTAAGGGATCTTGATTCGCTTGATCTTCAATCACTTGTTTGGAGATTTTCTCAAGCTCCAACAAGACGTTCGGTGGAAACGCTTTAAGTTCCACACCTTCGTCTTTCACTAACGTTTCAAGGGCGGTCACGTTACGGGTCGTGTATTCATCGAGCATATCTTGGTTAATGGCTCTAGCAGCAACTCTGACTATGGCCTGTAAATCCTCAGGTAAACTCTCAAAGGCAGCGGTATTAATCAAGAATTCCATATTTGAACCTGGCTCATGCCAACCAGGGTAATAGTAGTACTTAGCCACTTTATGTAAACCGAAGGCAAGATCATTCACTGGCCCTACCCATTCTGCGGCATCAATCGCCCCCGTTTGCAGTGCACCATAAAGTTCACGCCCCGCCATGTTTACAGGTACAGCACCAACACGTTTCAACACTTCACCACCTAAGCCCGGCATGCGGACCTTCAATCCCTTAAAATCAGCAATGGTATTGATGGGTTTATTAAACCAGCCGCCCATCTGCATCCCAGTATTGCCTCCCGCGAGGGGGATTATCCCAAAGGGTTGATACACTTCAGTCCACAGCTCCATACCACCGCCATAGTGAAGCCAGCCATTTATTTCCTGCGCGGTCATACCAAATGGGATCGATGAAAAAAACTGCGCTGCGGGCGCTTTTCCTCTCCAGTAGAAAGAAGCGGAGTGGGCCATTTGAATTTTACCCTGACTCACACCATCAAATACGGCAAAAGCAGGCATCAACTCACCCGCACCATAAACGCTAATCTTTAACCGACCGTTAGACATTTCATCGACTAAATGCGCAAAACGCTCAGGAGCCATGCCTAAACCGGGGAAGTTTTTCGGCCAAGAGGTTGCAAGACGCCATTCAATAGCAGGTAAAGCGTGGGGAACATCAGTTGCAGCATGGGAAGCGGCTACGCTTTGCGCATCACTGGAGACGGGGTTACAGCCGCTCAGTCCCATCAGCAGCACTGAGATAAACAAACTCCCTAACTTACGCATTTTTAATACTCTCTCTGATGTCAAACGAGCACATGGATCCAACTGACATGGAAATGCACTCAGGATGGGTATCGACAATCACATCGCCCAACCTCTTAAAATAAAACATATTGTTAACACAGAAACTAAGGTAGGGAAACTAGAAACTAAAGTCGGCAAACCCAAAAATGGTCTTAAGTTGGCCTAAAACAAAAAGCCACTCGATGAGGAGTGGCCTTAAAATCTAAGCTAAACAGTATTGCTGAGCGATTAATTAACCGCGACAATTTGGCGTATTAGGTACTTGTGCATTCGCATCCCACTCATTTTGAGTGAAAGTATGAATAGACAAAGCATGCACACCATTGGCTAACTCATGGGCTAAGTGAGTGTTGACCAATCGATGACGGGCTAATAAACGTAAGCCATCAAACTGCTCGCTCACCAGCACAACTTTAAAGTGGGTTTCTGAATTCGGTGGTACATGGTGACGATTACTTTCGTTAATCACTTCTAAATGGGTCGGCGAGAAGCATTCGGTTAATTTCTGCGAAATAGTGTTAGCCACAGTGCCCTGCACATGAGTATTGGACATATTCGAGTCTCAGAATGGGGAAATCCAGTTGCCGCAGAGTACTGCTTCAAATTGAAAAGATCAAATTCACGCTTTCAATTTGTTGATGCCCTACCACTTTATATCCAGCCATATTTCGCAGTGCTTCACCATAGGCAGTTAGCGGGAGGCAATTAACCATGGAAATTAACGATGAGTTGTCTAAAGGTATAGTTCCAACGCGGCTCTTTTACTTTCAAACGTTTAGGTAAACTGTGTAACCAATCACTTTGCATAGGCCAGTGCATGATCAGTAGATCGCCACTGTGCAAACTTATGCTGTACTTGGTTTGACTGTGCTTATGCTTAAGCATAAAATCCCGCGTGGCGCCTAAGGTAATAGAAGCAATATGACTCCCTTGAGCTATTTCAGGTTCATCATCACTGTGGGCGCCCATACAATCTTTACCATCGGCGTAGCGATTCACTAATACCCCATTGCTCTCCAAACCATAATCCCGCGCTAACTTATCCCTCAACTTGTGAGCATATTTAGGCCAAGGTAAGGCGCGGATAAACAGTCTTGAATATAAATAGTCGCAGCCCAAATCGCCAAACCACACTTGCTGGCGAGGAATAACGTGAAACTGACCAAAGACTTGGATTTCAGGGCGACTTAAGGGATAGGTCAGCGCTTCTTTCATTAGCGCCGCTTGCTGCTCAGCATTAAGATAACCCCGCACTAAGGTGATGGGCGGTTTAATTTGAGCCTCCCCCTCTGTATCAAACCCTAACTTACCTTGCTGCATTGACGTCCTCCATGCGAGCCGTCGCACTGCGCCATGAAATCTGCGATAATCTGCGCCTTAAATTTATTGGCGCAGTGTGGCACATGACAACACAATTTTCAGTAGCGGGTGTTGAACTCGAACTCTTACGGTATCCGGCTCAGCAGGAATCTAATCTTCAAGCTTGGGATGCCGCCGATGAACACTTACTCAAAAGCCTTATTGAGTCAGAGCAAGCCGCCGTGCCAACCGCCATTATCAACGACAATTTCGGCGCCTTAAGCTGCGGTTTATCTAAATTGCATCCAAGTTGGCCGCTATTTGTTGAAACCGATGCCAGAACCAGCTTTTTAGGCACAGAACAAAACCATGGCCGCAATCAGTTGCCAATGGATAATCTGCAATGGTTTACCAGCCGCGATACCTTGCCAGAAAACTTAGCCTTAGTATTGATGAAGTTGCCTAAAAACTTAAGCTACTTTGCCCACCAGCTAACGCGCTTGTCGCAAGTGTTACCCGCAGGCACTCGTGTATTAGTGGCCGCCAAAGCCAAATCGATTAATGGCGCCTTACTCGACATTTTTGCTAAGCATTTAGGCCCCGCAAGCGCCAGTTTAGCGTGGAAAAACACGCGAGTGATCACCTGTGTCAGTGATGGCAAACCAAGACCATTAGCCAAAGACGTCACTTGGGCCGTACCTGAATATCAACTTGAGATCAGCAATCTAAGTAATGTGTTTGCCGCCAACAAACTCGATATTGGCGCACGCATCATGCTAGAGAATCTGCCCAAAGGGGATTTTAAGTCGATTGTTGATCTCGGCTGTGGCAATGGTGTGCTGGGGTTACGCACCGCCCAGTTATTCCCAGAGGCTGACATTCACTTTATCGACGATTCTGAAATGGCAGTCGCATCAGCCAAGGCAAACTGGGCACGCAACCAATTGCCCGTAGACAAAGGCCACTTCTATTGGGACGATTGCATGACGCATCTGCCCGATGATGTGCAGCCAGATCTAGTACTGTGTAATCCGCCGTTCCATCAAGGTGAAGCCATTACCGATCATATTGCCTGGCAAATGTTTTTAGATGCCCGCCGCCGCTTAAAAGAGGGGGGGATCTTACATATCGTCGGTAACCGTCATCTGGCTTACCATGTAAAATTACAGCGCTTATTTAAGAACTGCACCACAGTCGCCTCCAACGGTAAATTTGTGATCCTGCAGGCACAGAAAAAATAACCTCATCGAAATTGACACGTTAAATGAGAGCTAGCAATGTCTGGCTCTTTTTTATACAGGGCTCTTTTTATGCAGAGCAATGACATGTTGGAAAAATAGCAGTCGGAGATTTCCTAAAAATCAACAACAACTAGCTGAAAAATACACATACAAGTACACTTCTTGCCGACAAAGGTTTATGAGTTAAGCACTTAAACACTTAGGAATGAGATATGCCGTTAAAGGATGACGTTGCCCAACTAAAAGCTGAGCTGGCACAGTTACAATCGCTGCATTTATCGCAGCAATCTTCGCTAAGTCGTCAATTAGCAGAATTCTCCACTAAGCTCGAGACGTTAAGTCAGCAAATTGCAACTGAAGATGCCACTGAAACCACTCTGAATATGGCAGCGAGTGCTTCATCAATTGCATCTGTGCTCACCGCCGCCGATAACGCGCCTACATTAACCTATGCGGCACAAACACCAACCCTTGAGCCAGCTTCCGTAGAGCCAGCCCCAGCAGAACCCAACCCATGGCAGCAAGGCCCTATACCAAGTGAACCTCGGCAAGAAGACCCTTGGCAAAGAAAAACGAAAAATACCCCGACAGAACAAACCGCTAAAACCGAACACCTTTCTCAAGCGCAAAATCAACAGCTGAGTGATGAAGTCAAATTGCAGGCAAGCGTGCAAGCGGCGAGTCAATTTGATGAGTTGTTATCCCAAGGACTCGCGGCCGTCATGGCACCCTTTGCGGCAGTCAACGAGCAAGTCAAATCTTTCTACCATCATTATCAGGCCAAGGGATTAGGACCTGTCTTTTTAATGACTGTCGCAGGCATTATCACCCTGACCTTAGGCTTTGGTTATTTACTGCAATATTCAATCAACCATTGGTTTTCTGAACTTGGCAAAGCGCTACTCGGGTTTGCCAGCGCGAACGCTATCATCATAGGCGGGATTTTTATTCGCCAAAAACGCGCGGGTATGGCGGATTTTGGCTCTGGTATTGTCGGACTCGGACTCATACTTAATTATCTCTGCGCGTACTTTATTGGGCCGTATTTTGAGTTAATTCCCAATAGCGCGAGTTTTATCTTACTGTTATTGATCACTTTGGCAGGTTATGGCCTGTCGATGCGCTTAGATGCCAAAGTGATCGCCGTGATCGCCTTAGTCGGTGGCTCGACCGCGCCTATGATGCTGTTATCCCAAAGCTATGCGCCGCTATTGTATCTGCCTTATTTACTGCTTATTGGTGCGGGCGCCCTTGCCCAGAGTCGCAAACTTAAGTGGCCGCTGCTACTGGAAATCACCGCCCTGTTGCACATAGGCTGCATCGAAGCTTTTAGCCATTTCATTGAATTACCACTCAGCGACGTTGGTGGCGTCAGTCTGCTCGCACTTATCAGTATTAATGCGTTCTTTTATCTCTACGGCATCACCGGCCTACTATTTACCAAGCAGTTTACCCATCATGATGAAAAACATAATGCACTGAGCCATCGCATACTCGCCCTACCGATAGCATTGCTCGCCTTTGTGTTATTAGAGTTGACGCAATTTACTGAGTTCGCAGGGGAAATCTTTGCGGCCAACGCCCTGATTTGCGCAGCCCTCTATTGGAAGCGCACAGGCAACCTAGAAAAAGCCCGCAGCGGCTTATTGTTAGTCTTTGCAGGCAGTTTTGCGGGATTTGCCGCACTGTATTTACTCAGCCACGATTTCCTCGGATTAGTCTTACTGCTCGAAGCCTTATTACTGTTGTGGATTGGCACCAAAGAAGAACTGATTTCCGTTCGCGCCGAAGCCTATGTATTGCTGCTGATGGGATTAGGGCTCAATGCGTCTAGTGTACTGACAGGCATGAGCCTTTTAGAATCAAGCTTTATCGATGGGGCGCTAATTTCTCCCTTGTCAGCTTTTGGCTTTCCACTGTTGGCACTGGCTTTAAGTTGCGCCGCCTTAGTCTTAGTGATTCGGCTATTAACACTCCATCATACGTTACTTTCGACCCTAGAAAGTCAGCTAAACAGAGTGTTAAAAGAGCTATTAAGCGGTTTTTATGTGGCGACAATTATCCTCGCGGCTTACCTTCTGAGTAGCGATTACTACCTCGCCATCTTGCCACTGGTCAGCCTATTACTGCTGTATTTGAGCGCAAAGGACAGACTCGTTGTGAGCGAGTTTGCTGCTTGGCTCTTACTATTGCCGCTGCTGTTTAAGGTTGTTGAAGGCATAATGCTCACAGGCAGTTTTAGCTTTAGTGCCCAACCGCTTATGGCAAAACTGGCACGGTTTGAGTTATTTATCGCCTTACTCTTGGCCCATTATTGGTATCGTCGCCACTATAAAGATGCCTTATTTGCCAAAGCCGCTTATACGATGCAAATCTTCTGCTATTTGCTGCTGCCGCTTATTCTGCTGCCCAAAATCATCCGCAACCATTGGGAATATACCGCTATCGCACTCTGGCTGAGCACCTTTATGAGCCTAGGTTTAGCCTACTTTGTTAAACATAAGAGTTTGAACATAGAAGCCAAAATCCTCACTTGGCTAGCGGTTCTGATGACAGCCTCGCTATGCCTTATTCACGCTTGGCAAGGACTCGCGGCGCTGGCCGTTGGCGCCCTGTTTATGGGCTTCACCCTGCTCCGCTACCGCCAATTACCCGAGCATTGGCGCCCCTTGCTGCAACTACAATGGCAATTGAGCCCTTATTACTTTGCACTGGTAACGGCCGTGATCGTTTATGGCTTTAATCATTCTGAGCTAGTAGGAATAGCCATGACAGCATTAGCCTTAAGTGGTTATTTTGCATTGCTAATCCAAAGAGGTTTAAGCCTGAGAGGTGTAAGTCAGGCATCTGTAGGCCAAACCTCATATAGCGCAAAATTCCCCCTCGCAGCCGAAATCCAAGCCGCAATAAAGGAAAGCTATCATCTCGCCTATGGCCTAACGTTAGGCTTAGCCCTGCAGCCCATCATGTTGCATTTTGAGCTAACACTCGGGCTTAATCGTGATAATGCCTCGTTTGTGTTAATCGAGTTTTTATCACTGGCACTCCTAGCAAGGCTTATCTTGCAGCACGGTGCAGCAATACGCTTGCATAGACGCATCTTACCTTTACAAGGACTTAAGTGGGGTTGGCATCTGTTACTCGCCTTAAGTTACTTCATGTGGAGTTATAGCTTCGATAACATTATTGCCGCACCGCTCAGCGCGATTTTATTGGTTATCCATGGCAGTGTGTTGATGTTTATCAGCTTAAAACCACAAAATGCCGATATGATCCGCCTCGCTGCTGGACTATTTACCTTATCGACACTTAAGGTGCTATTACTGGATATGGCTTCATTCGAGCTAGTGCAAAAGGTGATTGCCTTTATGCTGATCGGGGTTATTTTACTGACAGTTTCTTACTTCTATCAGAAGGCGAGAAATCGACTGCAGCAAGATTAACATCGTTTTTAAAGCACTAAAAAGCCGCCATCAAATTTAATCGATGGCGGCTTTTTACTGTTAACGATTTAATAAAGCGATGAGGTATCGGCTATTTAATATGGACTATTCGATACGAGCTATTTGCTCGCCAGTGCCTTATCGAGCGCCTGCGCCACATCGTTAATGATGTCGTCGATATGCTCAATCCCAACCGAGATACGGATAAGATCCTCAGACACGCCCGCCCTTGCCAGTTCATCGGCATCGAGCTGTCTGTGCGTAGTGCTCGCAGGGTGGCAGGCCAAGGATTTCGCATCCCCAATGTTCACTAAACGCAGGATCATCTGCAGTGCATCGATAAAACGTCCGCCAGCACGCTTACCTTCTTCTGCTGTGGCCGCTTTAATCCCAAAGCTGATGATCCCTGAAGCTTTTCCGCCAGTGATCTTGTGGCAATTATCCTGATAAGGGCTGCTCGGCAAGGCACCATAGTTCACCCAACTCACCGCCGGATGCAACACCAGATATTCCGCTAATGCCAAGGCATTCGAGCAATGTCGCTCCATTCTAAGGCTTAAGGTTTCAAGGCCTTGCAACAGTAAAAATGCACTGTGCGGTGACAGTGCGGCGCCGGTATTACGCAGCGGTACCACACGGCAACGACCAATAAATGCCGCAGGACCAAAGGCTTCTGTGTAAACCACTCCATGGTAAGAAGGATCGGCTTGGTTGAGTAAGGCAAATCTTTCCTTATTCGCCACCCAATCGAACTTGCCTGAATCGATAATCACCCCGCCAATCGTTGTTCCATGGCCACCAATGTATTTAGTTAAAGAGTGGATAACGATATCGGCGCCATGCTCAAAGGGGCGACATAACACTGGAGTCGCGACCGTATTATCGACAATCAAAGGCACGCCATGCTTATGGGCAATCTCGGCTAAACGTTGTAAATCGACAATATTGCCGGCTGGATTACCAATCGATTCGCAGAATAAGGCCTTAGTTTTGTCATCGATCAGCTCATCGAGGCCTTCAAAATCATCGAAGGCCGCCATGCGCACTTCAACGCCTTGGCGCGGCAGCGTATGGGCAAACAGATTGTAAGTGCCGCCATAGAGCTGACTGGTGCTGACGATGTTATCGCCAACTTGAGTCAAGGCTTGAATCGCATAGGTAATCGCCGCCATACCCGATGCTACGGCCAGCGCACCTATGCCGCCTTCAATGGCCGCCAGACGTTGCTCTAGCACGCTAGTCGTAGGATTCATTATCCGAGTATAAATATTACCAGCGACTTTTAAGTCAAATAAATCAGCACCATGCTGGGTATCATCGAAAGTATAAGAGGTCGTTTGATAGATAGGTACTGCGGCCGCCTTCGTGGTCGCTTCTGACTCATAACCATGGTGTAATGCCAGTGACTCTAATTTCATTTTCCCTTCCTTAATCCGTAGCAGCCCAGTATTCAATCGACATTGAGAATTGCACAAGATTTGTGCATGTTCAACAAGCTAACAGATAGACATCTAGAAGTCTAAAAATTTTTAGCCACAGCCTTTAACTTCGGCGCAAATTGTTGCGGATAAGTTCGGCCAGCACCACGACCGCAGAGACTATCTCTGGCGAGCACTCGTATGAGGCATTCAAACGCATAAAATGGCGGAATTCGACCTGATTACTAAAGAGATTTCCGGGTGCAATACTGATCCCACGCTCAATCGCCTGATAATAAATTTGTGTAGCGTCCATGTGTGATGGCAGCGCTAACCAGAGAAAATAGCCGCCCTGCGCGAAGTTGACCCCCACAGATTCGGGCAGATGCGCGCACAATAATTGATACATGGCCAATTTACGGCTGGCTAACTTTTTACGTAACTGTTTCAAATGCCGTTCATATTGCGCCGACTGAATAAAATCGGCGATGGCGAGCTGCATCGGCGCACTGGTCGATAACGTCGACATGACTTGTAAGCGTTGTAACTGCGGTGCATGGCATCCCGCCGCCACCCAGCCGACACGATAACCAGCAATCAAAGACTTAGAAAATGAGCCGCAGTGCAACACCCGTCCTTCGGTATCGAAGGCTTTTACTGGCCTTGGCGCGCTCGAGTCGACATAGAGTTCTTGATAAACATCATCCTCAATCAGACTGACCTTATGCTCGTTTAGTAGCTGATAAAGCGCCTGTTTTTTAGCATCCGATAAGCTGCAACCTAAGGGATTTTGATGTTGGCTCATCAACCAGCAGGCTTTCACTGGATAGGTTTTTAATACTTCTGCCAGCGCCTCGAGATCAATCCCCTGTTGTGGATCGGTCGCGACCGCAATGGCCTTAAGCTTAAGCCGCTCAATCGCTTGCATCGCACCATAAAAGGTCGGTGATTCAATGACAACCCAATCCCCCGCTTGAGTCAGCGTCGCTAAACTCAAGTTGAGCGCCTCCATGGCACCCGAGGTAATGATGATTTCGTCGGGCGAAATGCTCATGCCCAATTTGGCATAACGTTGGGAAATAGCCTTACGCAATCCCGCATTTCCTGGCGGTAAATTATCGGCGGCAAAAGAAGGTGACATGTGCCGAGTCACCTTAACCAAAGATCGCGCCAGTGCTTGTTGTGGGAATAAACTAGGATCGGGAAATCCTGAGCCAAAGGGCACTATATCCGCCTGCTTTGAAGCCTGCAGCACATTGAATACAAATTCATTAATATCCACGCTATCGGAAAGATAAATCGGCTTTTGTCGCTCGGGATAACGAAAGGCTTCTCCCTGCCGCGCGATTAATTCCGGCTTTGGCGCCACTAAATAGCCAGACTTAGCCTGCGCCGAGATCACGCCTTGGCTTTCCAATAACTGATAGGCATTGAGCACTGTCATCAGACTCAAGCCCGAATCGGCCACAGTTTGGCGCAGCGACGGCAACTTGTCCCCCGCCTGCCAGACACCTTGGGCTATTCGTGTCTTTAATTCCTGCGCTAACTGCTCATACTTCGTCATCTGTTATAGCCAAGCCAAGATATTCTGTGTCTGTTATAGCTAGCATATCCCATGGTCTAATAGCACACAAGCTTTCACCGTCAAGCCAATTTAGGGTTCAGTGAACGCGACTAGAACAATGCCTTTGTAACGAGAAATGCCTATCGCTCGAGGAAATTATGTTTGATTTTGATGCCACAGTACTCGCTAGGATCCAATTTGCTTTTACCATCTCTTTTCACATTATTTTCCCTGCCATCACTATCGGCCTCGCCACCTATCTAGCAGTATTAGAAGGTTTATGGCTGAAAACAGCGAATGAGGTTTACCAACAACTCTATCAATTTTGGTCGAAGATTTTTGCGATTAACTTCGGCATGGGTGTGGTCTCAGGCATAGTGATGGCCTATCAATTTGGTACCCATTGGAGTGCTTTTTCCGCCTTCGCGGGCAGCGTAACTGGGCCGCTACTCACCTATGAAGTCCTCACCGCCTTCTTCCTCGAAGCGGGTTTTCTGGGGGTCATGCTATTTGGTCAGCAGAAGGTAGGCAAAAACTTGCATTTCTTCGCCACTTGTATGGTCGCCACGGGTACGATTATCTCAACTTTCTGGATCTTAGCTTCAAACAGCTGGATGCAGACGCCCCAAGGTTTTGAAATCGTGAACAATCGCGTTATTCCAGTGGATTGGTTTCAGATAGTGTTTAACCCTTCATTTCCCTATCGTTTAGCCCATATGACAGTGGCGGCCTTTATTTCATCAGCTTTCTTTGTGGGTGCATCGGCGGCTTGGCACTTACTCAAAGGTAACGACACACCCGCGATCCGCAAGATGTTATCTATGGCGATGTGGATGGCGTTAATTGTCGCGCCGCTGCAAGCTGTGATTGGCGATTTTCATGGTTTAAATACCCTTGAATATCAACCTGTAAAAGTAGCGGCGATGGAAGGCCATTGGCGTAATGAGGGTGACAAACCCACACCGCTTATCTTGTTTGCGATTCCCGATATGGACGCAGAGAAAAACCACTTCAGTCTCGAAATCCCAGGGCTCGCGAGCCTGATCTTACAGCATGATTTAAGCAAACAAGTGCCAGCCTTGACTGAGTATCCCGCCGAGGACAGACCCAATGTGTTGTTAGTGTTCTGGAGTTTTAGGCTCATGGTCGGCTTAGGCTTATTGATGATTTTTGCTGGACTGTGGAGTGCTTATCTCAGGCGCAAAGGCAGCCTCTACAGCAACAAACACTTTCTGCGATTTGTATTGGTGCTCGGCCCCGCCGGATTGCTCGCCACACTAGCGGGCTGGTTCACTACCGAACTTGGCCGTCAACCTTGGGTGATCCAAGGATTGATGCGCACTCAGGATGCCGTGTCTTCCCACAGCGTTACCCACCTGAGTATCAGTCTAGGGATTTTCATCGTCAGTTACTGCGGCATCTTCGGCGTTGGTTATCGCTATATGATGCGACTCATCCGCAAAGGGCCAGATATCGCGGCAACAAGCCATTAATTTTAAAGTAAATGAATCTAGTTTTACTTATTCAATCTTAAACATATTTAAGGGCTCACCATGGAATTCGATCTACCCTTGATTTGGTTCGGGATCATCATTTTTGCCACCTTAATGTATATCGTGATGGATGGCTTTGATCTCGGCATCGGCATACTGTTTCCCTTTATTCACGACGAAGACGACAGGGATATTATGGTTAATACCGTCGCCCCCGTTTGGGATGGTAACGAAACCTGGTTAGTGCTCGGCGGCGCCAGCCTGCTCGGTGCATTTCCCCTCGCCTATGCCATAGTGCTCGAAGCGCTAACCATACCGCTGCTCATCATGCTGCTGGCATTGATTTTTCGCGGCGTGGCATTTGAGTTTAGATTTAAGTCAGGCGCAGAAGCTAAACCATTCTGGGATAAAGCGTTTATGTTCGGTTCTATCACGGCCACCTTTTCACAGGGCGTAGTACTGGGGGCATTTATCTCTGGCATTTCGGTGAGTAACCAACAATTTAGCGGCAGTAGTTTCGATTGGTTAACGCCCTTCTCACTTTTCTGCGGTTTTGGTCTTATGCTGGCCTATGCTCTGCTCGGCGCGACTTGGCTGGTGAAAAAATGCCAAGGCGAGCTTAAAACGACCATGCAACAACTCGGCAGAGCACTGACCTTATGCCTGCTTATGACCATAGGTTTAGTCAGTTTATGGACCCCCTTCGTGCAACCCAATATTGCCCTGCGCTGGTTTAGCTTGCCGAATTTATTCTACTTCGCCCCAGTGCCAATACTGGTATTAGCCTGCAGTTGGGCCTTGATAAAATCCCTAAATCGTGATGATAACTATCAGCCATTCCTACTCACTCTAGGGCTGATTTTCTTAGGATTTAGTGGCTTAGGGATCAGTATCTGGCCGCACATTATTCCACCCAACATCAGCCTTTGGCAGGCAGCAGCCCCCGACAGCAGCCTAAGCTTTATGCTCGTCGGCGCCCTGATGATCATCCCGCTGATTTTGGTTTATACCTTTTGGAGCTACTACGTGTTCCGCGGCAAAGTAACCAAGGATGCAGGCTATCACTAGCCATGACTCAGGTAAAAGAGGCTTCCCACAACGCGACCTAAGCTAACTTGGCTTAGGTCGCTGATTCACCTTAGATGACTTTACATATGCAGGAGATCAACATGACGACCCAAACGAAATCCCTCGCCTATCGACTCGGCTGGTTAGTGCTGATTTGGTGTACAAGCGTAAGCTGTCTGTTCCTCGTCTCTATGTGTATCAAAATACTTTTAAAAGGTGCGGGCTTAACAACCTAAGTAAATATTGACTTTAGAAGCTTATATTAAGGCTTAATTCAGTTAGTGCCCATAGCATCTAGCGACAATGCACTAGAACATTCAATGGTTGAATTAATTTGGCTTTCAGTTCCGCCAAATTAACAAGTGCTCAGTTTACTTTACGAGTGCTAGCATTAAATTGACGAAGACTAGCCTCCAATGTAGCAAAGTTAAAACCATGTTAAATCCAGCTTTACTGTTATCAGTATATTCAGCAAGATTAGCTTAGTTAGGCTTGCTTTATATTTTTACTTGACCTATGGTATCAGCCAAGCAATTAGTACTTATTTAGTTAATGGTGAGATTTAGTTAATGGCAAGACCGATATACTAAATCGATATACAAAAATAAATAATCAATCGAATATCAACTTTTGACTGGAGATGTAACACTATGTTTAGCACTGCATTTTCATCACTATTTTCCCATTTGTTAGCTAACACATCTAGTTCAGTAAGCTCAATCCGCCTCTCGCTCAAATTCCCAGTCTAAGCCGAGCGTCACTCGCGCTCGGCAGAATTATAACTTCTTGTGAAATAAGCACAGAGTAATACTCATTTTAATATCTATGCTTATATTTTAACTTTGTTATTTCAGAGGCGGCAATGGCATATTCTTTTTTTAGTGGTCTTTTCCAGAATTTTATTCTAAAAACTGAAACCTATTATTTACAAAACAGTTTTAATGCCTCTCTACGCCCAACGGCTTTGGCAGGCGTGATTAGTAAGCTTGAGCAGCTAAAGCATGATACGACGAGTGATAAAGTGACTGTGGGACGGGAAATTCACTTAGTTAATCTGCAGGATCAGCAAGAGTACCAAATTGAACTCGTGTATCCACCAAGGCATAAACCCAGTGCAGGACGTTTCTCTGTCATATCAGATTTAGGCGTCAGCTTACTTGGGTTATCAAAGGGCGAACTGGCAGAGGTGAGCATTTTAGGCAAACCAGTTCTGTTTATGATTAAAGATGTCAGTTTAACGAAAAAACAACCTAAAAAGTCTGTATAGAAAAAATCATTTGGCATACTTTTTTGTAAATGGCTATTGAGTATTGCTACTTGACAACATTTCATAAAATTTTAAAGATATGATTATTAGGCTGTAAGCATTTTAAAATAAAGCATGTTCAATTCAGTGGCAACATGCTTTGAACTCGCTATTAGCGGCGGCTTATAGCGGCATTTTCAACATAATATAATAAGAGGGAATGTTATTTTGAAGTCATTAACTGGCCGCGATATTTATTAAAGAGACACTTTAGATAAGTTTAACACTGCAATTAACGACTCTTTGCAACTATTTACGTATAAGTCATGGCAGCGCTTTAGAGTAAACAGCAAAGGGGTTAAGAGGTTTAGCACGGCGCCTCAATCGTTAAATTTATTTTTATACTCTTTATAAATAAACCGTCTCAATTAAAGCCTGAAATAAAAAATTGAGCCCAACTATCGAAACCGATTTGCGGCGCGGGTTCGGATAGTAACCTTCACTTTGGAGTTTATATCTATGAGTAAAGAAAAAAACAAAAAACCGCCAATGAAAACCTTAAAAGAGAAGCGTCAAGATAAACGGAACCGCCAAAAGGCTTCCGACTAACTTATCTAACTCTGTAAAAAACCTTAAATCCTCTCTTTAAATAGGCCGAAAATAGGGTGTTAATACTTTAGCACCCTATCTTATTTCACAGCTTCCCCCCAATATTTTTAGTGCATCATCTAGCGCGACTTTCGCATAGGATCTCATTATCTCGCCTTTATTAAGCCTTGCTCCATCAGCCACTCAATCACAATCGACGGCGATACTGCTCAGGTGAGCACTGAGCATATTTTTTAAACATCACGATATAAGGCGAAGTTTGGTTATAGCCGAGCGTCAATGCCACTTCTTTGATCGCAAGTCCCTGACGTAATAGTTGTAAGGAATAGATAAACTTATGCCTTTGTCTTAGCTCAGTAAAACTCATCCCCAGAACCTCTTGGCAGCGACGAGCTAAGGTACGCTCTGTGGTATGTAATTCACTGGCCCAAGATTTAAAGGTTTTCGAACTCGCAGGGTCGGCTTCAAGTGCCAGCAACAACGGCTGTAACAGTTTATCTGAAACGGTGGGCAGAAATTGCGGTAGAGCTTTACCCAAGGTCAGCTGATCGAGCAAAACCTCAACCAGTCGCTTATCCGCCGCAGTTTCTGCCACAGTGACTTGCCGTTCCCGCAGATCGTTAACGATCGATTGGGCAATGGATGTCACGGCTAAAAGACAGGTCTCTATGGGAAAAGCCGCAGCCCGCTCGGCAGCTATATTCATCGAGCAATAATGAATACTGCGCCGAGTATAACTTTCATGTTCTATCCCTGCAGGAACCCAAATCGCATATTGTGACGGCGATAAAAACCGTTGCCCTGCAGCATGTAACTCCATAATTCCACCGCTGATTAACTGCAGTTGCCCCCAAATATGTTGATGTTTTGGCGTTACCGTATTTGGCAGGAAAGCTTCATAGTTGAAGAAGATATCTGCAGCAGGCTCTTGTTCTGCCGTGAGCGGATGGTAAACCGTGCGCATTTTGATGCCCTCAAAGCTATGGTGGTCCAAAAAACTCAAACGAAATCGCTAACCCAGATTACGCTTGTCCGTAGAGGAACTGACCTTGTCTGATAAGCGATATTTATATCATAACCGACCATGGATAATAGCCACTAATCTATTATCTGGATGCTTAAGTGATAAGCCATAAGCTATGGCCAGTCACTTTAGCCAGTACCTAAAGGCAAGACCATGCTGTATTTGTTCCCCCTGTTGGCCGTATTAATTTGGGCAGGCAATTCGATAGTCAACAAGCTCTCATTTGGGATTATCGATCCTGAAGCCATAGCATTTTACCGTTGGTTTTTCGCTATGTTATTGTTAACCCCCTTTGTCGCAAGTCGCGTCTGGCAAAAACGCCAAGTGATACTACCTTTGTTACCTAAGTTCGCTACTTTGGCTTTGTTAGGTATGGTGCTAAACCAGAGTTTGGCCTATTTTGCGGCGGCTACCACCACGGCAACAAATATGGCATTAATCACCTCTCTCGTGCCTATGATCAGTCTGTTTTTAGCAGTGCCATTACTCAAGCAAAAATTATCACCGTTAGCCTTTGGTGGCACCTTAATCTCGCTATTTGGATTGATTTTTATGCTCAGTCACGGCGATATGATGAACCTTGCCATCGGCGTGACTCAAGGTGATTTACTGTTGCTGTTTAGCGCCTTTGTGTATGCACTCTATGGCGTATTACTGAAACGCTGGCAACTGCCACTGCCGACTTGGGAGTCGGTTTATATTCAAGGACTCATAGCCGTATTCATGCTGACGCCACTGCTGTTTACGAGTCCCAGCATAGCGATCAGTGCCCAATCGGCACCACTGATACTTTACGCTGCTATCGCTGCCTCACTTTTAGCGCCGTGGGCTTGGATCAATGGCATAAGTAAACTCGGCGCCGATCGCACCAGCGTATTCTTTAATTTAATGCCTATTATTGCGGCGATACTGGCGGCCATCATCCTAGATGAAACCTTAGCCATTTATCATTATATTGGCGGTTCTATGGTCATTATTGGCGTCATGCTAGTGCAGATAAAACCTAAGCCTAAAGTCATCCCTACCCTAGCTTGTCCTGAATAATCCAAAGTAATGCGTCAACGCCTTGGTAACAGTGACCAAGGTGGTTTCGCTTATTTCAATGCGTACAAAATCCCATCGCAATCTGCTGCACGCAAAGGCAATTCTATAAATAACGGCTAAGCTATTTATTAAGTTATTAATGGAGATCGTCCTATGTTTAACAGTATTCGCGTTAAGTTTTCACTGATGTTTGCCATTATGGCGACAGCGCTCATTGTCATGGCAGTCACCGATGCTATGCAAAGCCGTGCTACTGTGAAACAGATGCAGGAATTTAGTCAGTTATTTAATCCCGCAATTTCGGCAATTCTCAATGCAGATCGCGACCTTTATCAAGCGCAGCTAAGTGAAGAAGTGTTACTCAGGGAAGAATTATCTGCCGATAATCGCAAGAGTGAGATTGATAACTGGCAAGAGAATGTCGATCAAGCCCGTGACAGAATGGGCGAATTTAAAAAAATCCTGACAGATCACCTGCAAGTACTGCAATCAACCAATGGCTTTGAGGCGCAGTTTTCGCTCTGGTATCAAGCCTCATCAGAGGTCATTAATGCCGTTAAAAGTAATGATTTTGAACGCGCGAAACAACTCCACGAAACCAAATCCAAGCAAGAATTTAAGGCATTAAGAGATATCTACAATGCCGCGGGCGAAGCCGCCGATAACAGAGTAAAAGAGCTAGATTTACAAGCAACTGAACAGGCAACCACCCAAACCCAAATATCCTTAACGATAGCGAGCTTAGTCGCCATTGTGGCGCTGTTAATTGCCTACTTCGGCCCTAAAATTATAGTCAATGCAATTGAAGATATCACTAGCAGGATCAATGACATTGTCGATGGTGACGGTAACTTAACCCAAAGGATCCCTATCACACGTCAGGATGAAATCGGCGAGCTCGCCCATGCATTTAACTTATTTGTAGAGCAGCTACAGCAAATGGTCATCTCGATTATTGGTCAAACTAAAGATGTGAGCCAAACCGTTGAAAGCCTTGCAACTAAGTCAGCTACCACAATCAACATCAGCCATGAACAAGAGCAGTTTGTCGATACCATTGTCACAGCAGTAAATGAAATGAGTGCAGCTGTAAGAGAAGTCGCCAGTAACGCTCTTCATACAGCCACCGAAATCACTAAGGTGAATGACCAAACAGTAGAGGGTAAAAATATCCTCGCCCAGTCCGTTAATCATATTCAACAACTGTCTGAATCAGTTAAAAATGCCGTGACAGTTATTGAAAAACTTTCAGTCAATTCTGCCAATATTGCCTCAGTGCTTGATGTGATCCGCTCAATCGCTGAGCAAACTAATCTCCTTGCACTTAACGCGGCCATTGAAGCTGCGCGCGCTGGCGAACAGGGCCGCGGCTTTGCCGTAGTCGCAGATGAAGTACGTACACTGGCGAGTCGCACCGAAACCTCGACCCAAGATATTCAGCGCATGATTGAAGAGTTGCAACGCGGTGTAAATGATGCGGTTAAAAGCATTGAATCGGGAGCTAGCTTGACCACATCAACCGTGACCCTCGCCAGCCAAACCCAAGATGCATTAGATGAAATTCTAAACTCCACCTCTAAGGTCAGTGAGATGTCCACTCAAACGGCGACTGCAACCGAAGAGCAAACCCATGTGACCGAAGAAATTAATCGTAACTTGACCGAATTATCCGATAAAACAAGATACTGCAACTTAGTGATCCAAGAAACGCAGCAAATAGTCGTCAACACTAAAGCCATTTGCAGCAACCTACAAAAAGAAGTTGCGCGATTTAAAGTCGCTTAAGATAAATAGCTAACGACACATGGTGAGCGATAAGCAATTGAAACGAAAAGAGTGCCCAATGTAGGCACTCTTTTTAATGGAAATAATACCAAGCAAAGCTTGAAGACAATAAAAGCCCACAACCGTATGCAAGTTGCAAATAACGGTAACGAAACCCAAGTTGTATCGATTCACCCGTTAAAGTGCGAATAACAGTACTAACTGTTTAATGTTAACTCACAGTAATGATTGAATTTCTAATTCAATCATCTGCAAAAGCTGTAAAACAGGCAAAAGATACATCAATCAAAACTGACTAATTGCCCACCCAAGTGAGCAATTTTTTCAGCGGCCAAGTCGGGATTAAGATAGCCTGCGACTTTCGTTAACGCATCGGCGCGCCAAGCAAAAGAGGCTCTCACACTAACAATACGCTCGCTTTCAGCATCGACGTTCGTATCGGCAACATTGCCAGTTGGCAGTAATAGTGCAGGGTAATCATGACTTAAAGTTTGTGAGACCCGTGAGCTGGCGAGCGCCATATTGCTAACGCAGAGCTTTTGGCTCGCTCCTAATGGACCGCGGCACACTACATTTAAAGATGCACTGCCAAAAACTTTTAAATCGCCACCCGCATTGACCCAACCTCCGCTCACGCCAGCGCGACGCAGCTCACTCACTGCCATATCAACCGCATAACCTTTAGCTATACCATCTAAGGTTAAAATTAGCGGTCTAGCTAATCGCGCTTGATTACCTTTTATTTCAATATCTTGCCAGTCACCTTGCAATAACAATGGCATACCAAGGTAAGCAGGCAAAGCGCCGCGAGACATCATTTCGCCGCCAACGGTACAATTGAATAAGTTGTTGCTCGCCTTACCCAGCCCCTTAGCCAACTTGAGCACTCGTAAACTATCTTGGCTTAACGTTACCCAAATTCCCGGCTGCCGATTTAACTGATTTAACTCGCTGTCCTGTTGATGGAAGCTCAGCAACCGCCCAATATGGGTCACACGCGAAAAAGCCGCGCTAATAGCCGCTTCCAATGCTTTATCTTTAAGTAGTGCCTCACCGCTTTGATTTGGCAGTGACTCGGCAGCGATTTCCACCAGCGTTCCGAGTAATGGCTTAGCGCGACGTATCATGATAATACCCACTGTAGTAGGAAGATCTGAGGAATCAGCAATAAACGCTTCATCCAGTTAAATTTAAACAAAGCACTAAGAGTAATTAACATAATTTGTGCGGATTCTATTAAAGTCTCTACTTCAATACAAATTGTTGCCATTAGTTTTTATGGGGATTTTAGATGCTTGAAACTGTTTTACATTTAAAAACAATAGATTGCTTATTAAGGTTTTATTAAAGTTATTTGACGTATCATTGCTATCACAACGCTGCACAAGCGAACTAAGTCAATACGTCCCCAAATAAGCCCTATTGATTAATGCCACTCATCATTTACGTTATTTATGCTGGCTTACCCACCAACAACTCACACTAAATGGAGCGATAAATAGCCGGCTTACTCCATCACACCAGTCATCCGCTTAAATTTTACGCTATTCCGTTCAGTTGAAATACACGCTAAATCAGATATAAATCCTCTAAGCCAACCTGAACAAAAACTATTAAAGTATTGATTAATAATTAAAATAAAGACTAATTCTCATCTTATACAACCTATTAATAACCTATCGATCACAACGGAAGTAAAAACATCTAGACGTCTAAATTGACAGGTTATCAGGGATCAAATATGCTTTGCCTCAAGTTGCTAGGATACGATGCCGCGGCAACACTGAATTTAAGCGAGTTTGACTGCCAAGGATCCTGCGGAAAAACCCTAAGCGAAAGAGAGATAACATTTGAGCAATCCAACAGCAACACAGCACAGCCCGGCATCTTTTATTGCCCTGTTGCCATTATTTGTTTTCCTTGGTCTTTTCATTGGAGCGGGTGTGTATTTCCAAAGCCAAGGTGTCGACTTTGCCTTCTATCAATTACCCAGCGTTATCGCTATTTTACCTGCAATCATTCTGGCGTTGATTTTATCAAAACAGAAATTAAATCAATCGATTGATACCTTTATTGGCGGTATTGGTCACAGCAATATTATTGCAATGTGTTTAATTTACTTACTTGCAGGCGCCTTCGCTGCAGTCGCTAAAGCCACTGGCGGCGTCGATGCTACTGTTGCTCTTGGTTTATCGTTAATCCCATCGAACCTGTTACTACCTGGTTTCTTCGTGATCGCCGCTTTTATCGCAACGGCCATGGGAACCTCTATGGGGACAATCGCGGCTGTCGCTCCCATCGCCCTAGGCGTAGCCGACCAAGCGCAAATCGACTATGCACTGATGGCGGGAGCCGTGATGTCTGGCGCCCTATTTGGTGACAACTTGTCGATTATTTCCGATACCACAATTGCAGCTACGCGCACCCAAGGCTGTGATATGAAAGATAAATTTCGTGAAAATTTGATTTTCGCTATCCCCGCATCACTGCTAACTTTAATCGCCTTTGTATTTGCCGGACAAGGCCAAGCAGAATTAGCAACGCAGAATATCGATCTTATTAAGGTCATTCCTTATCTGACCATTTTGATCTTAGCTGTGGCAGGTCTGAACGTATTTGTGGTCTTGACCTTAGGTATCTTATTAGCGGGCGCAACCGGCCTGTTTACTATGGATTACGGTGTGATCCAATTCGGTAAAGATATTTATGCTGGCTTTAGCAATATGCAGGAGATTTTCATTCTGTCTATGCTAGTGGGTGGTTTAGCCGCACTCATGCAGCAGCAAGGTGGCCTTGCCTTTGTGAGTAAACAGATTGAAAAGCTGATCACTCGTTTCTCCAAGGCACAAGGTGAAGCTTCATGCCGTGCTGCTGAGCTAGGTATGGCAGGTATAGTCGCAGTGACTAACTCTTGTGTGGCTAACAACACGGTTTCTATCGTGGTGACGGGTGATATTGCAAAAGACTTAGCAGAGAAGCATGGCGTGAGTCCAAAACGTGCCGCCAGCATACTCGATATTTTCGCCTGTATTATCCAAGGTTTAATCCCGTATGGTGCACAGGCACTCTTGATTGCTTCGACCTTTAGCATCACGCCATTAGCAGCGGTATCACACGCTTGGTACTGTATGATTTTAGCCGTAGTGGCTGTTGCGATTGTAATTTTCCGCAAACGACACTAAATGATATTTGAGTTGCATGAGTAAAATCTAACGTTTATGACAAGGAACGCACTAGGCGCTCCTTGTCATTTTAAAGCCCTCTTTTGACGAAAAGCATCAACTCGCTTGCCTTCATTAAACAATTCAGGCAAGTTACCGCATTCAATGTGGTCATATCCCGTCAGTATATTTTTAGTCCCCCATGAATCCTCTTTATCACCAAGAACCAAGTTATTACGATCTACATCGTCTTATTACATGGTTGATTGTAGGCGCAGCCTTTATTAGCGCTTCTGGAGTTTTAATTGCTATTTATGCTGAATATCAAAACGTTGGAGTTCAAGTCTTACAAATACGAGCTGATTTTTTAGGTAACTATATCAACTCACCCCTCGCTTATGTGTTTAATTTAAGCTTATTGGCTGCAGGGCTCTGCATACTCATTTCAATGACCGGGCTCTACTTACTAAAACTGGATACGTTCAGCCAATGCATAGCACTTACAGGTGCTTGGGTAGGAGTATCTGTGATTTTGATGGGAATATTCCCCATTAATTTTTTGAGCATACACAGAATAGTTTCAACGAGTTATCTATTAAGCACCCTCATCTTACACAGCCTTGTGATTATAGCGGGGATAGTGCCTCGGTTTATTTGCCCAAAGCCACTGTTCTATTTGAGCCTGATCAGCTTTTGTAGTGCAGTGAGTTTAACCCTGCAATTAGATTGGACAATATTGGATTTCCCTCCCTGTGTGCCCCAAACACACTTTTGTACTGTTTCAGCCAATATGTGGCTCCAAACTAACTTGAGTATTATTTGGTGTTTAAGCCTAGCCTTTGCAATGCGGCGCCTATCAAAAATACTGTATCATCGCGCCCAAGAACGCCAAATACTTTAGGGTAATCCATGCGCTTAGCAAAATACCTCGCCCAGTGTGGCATAGGCTCACGCCGTGAAGCCTGCCGTTTGATTGAGGCTGGGCGCATCACACTCAATGGCGGTATCGCCCGCCACACAGGTCCCATCTGTTTAGACGAGTCATTACACTGCCTCGACCGTATTGAGTTTGATGGCAAACCTATCACTAAAGCCGAAACACTCGCCTATTGGGTATTTAACAAAGCTGTGGGCACAGATTGCCGTCTGCTTGAGCAGGATGAAACGAGCCTCATACACCTGCTTCCCAAAGCGCCAAGACTCTACCCCGTCGGCAGGCTCGATAAAGATTCCCGCGGCCTGTTGCTGTTAACTAACGATGGCGAGCTGACCCATAAACTGATGCACCCCAGTTTTGCCCACAGCAAAACCTACCATGTGCGTCTCGATAGGCCATTCGCAGATGATTTTGTTGAGCAAATGGCCAATGGAGTGAATTATAAAGATGTGCAAACCCTGCCCTGCCAAGTTCGCCGCCTCAGTTCGGACAGCTTTGAAATCGTGCTGACGCAAGGCTTAAATAGGCAAATTCGGCGTATGGCCAGCGCCTTACGCTATAAGGTTATCGACTTACAACGCGTCGAGCTAATGACGCTAAGGTTAGCGATAGAGGCGGAAGACTCTTGTACTGAAGCAGCATTAGCAGAGGGAGAAATGCGACCACTCACACTAGATGAAATTGCAACGCTAAAAGCCGCGCTGGCAATAATATAGGCGGTTGTATGCTTCACCCTAGCGGCACTCAGAGAAGTCTTGCGCTCTTTTCACATCAGTCTTTAGTATCACTGTAGCCACTTCGTACGATGTGCCTTACTGTTCTTAAAAAGTGGGAGCATTACCAAGTGTCGCACTATTTTGGTGATAAGACGTATTTGGCGATAAGAGGTAGACAACTCTTTCATTGCTAGAATCACATCCGTCTCATTTCTCTGCATATTTTACAATCCTACCTATACTTTTAATTCATATGAAGCGAATGGATTTGCCTTATGCTGAAAAAGTGCTTTTTTACCATAATGTTGCAGTTGACGATTGTGAATGCGATGGCGGAAGAAAACTCCCCGTATACCTGGTCGAATGCCCTTACACTGGAGTCTGTCACCAATCTTAAAGGAGGGATCGCAGAGGGAACACGCAATCTCGCAAATTTGGATTTAACCTTAGCGATCGATACGCAAGCTGCCAATTGGTCGAATAATGGCAACATCTTTATTTATGTCTTAGGTAATTATGGAAAGGCGCCCTCTGATTTGACTGGCGACTTACAAACCATTTCGAATATTCAAACCGATAATCATCTTAAACTCTATGAATTGTGGTATGAGCATAGTTTTGCAAATGGCGCGGTTAATTTATTGGCAGGCCTGCATGATTACAACTCAACCTTTTACACACTTGAATCTGCGGGACTATTCACAACGTCATCTTTTGGTATTGGTCCAGAAGTCGCTCAAGTAGGCCCTTCCATTTTTGCGACAACCGCGGTAGGAGTTCAACTAACACTTGTTGGTGAACATCAATATCTCTTACTTGCGACATACGATGGCATTCCCGGCGATCCTGAGCATCCGCATGGTACTCACATTAAATTTAAACAATCTGATGGTTTATTCAATGCCATTGAATGGGGAATAAAAAATGAACATTCCTATAAATTTGCCATCGGTGCATGGCACCATTCTGCAGAAATAGAAAATCCCGTTGACGAGAATATCAGTGATTCAAATAGCGGTTTTTATTTAATTGGCGAAAAGAATATTAACGATAGATTGACCGCTTTTTTCCAATATGGACGAGCTGATGCCAGTAAAAATCAATTAGCATCCTATCTAGGTATCGGGTTCACTCTAAATAATATTTGGTTTGAAGAAGATACCATTGGTTTAGCCTATGCTTCTACTCAAAATAGTTCGCCATTCTTACGCGTAAATACTGATTTACTCTTCAATGAGAATATTTTAGAGCTGAGTTATTTATGTCCAGTCACATCTTCAGTGAGTATGCAAGCCAGTTTGTACGGTATTGATAATCCAAGTATGTCATCAGTGCTAGATAACGCATTAGCATTTGGAGTGCGAGCTTATATTGAATTTTGAGCTAATAAATTAATCGTAGATGACGCTGTAAAATTAAAGTTTGTGGATCTATTAAGGATTTTAGGGACAGCATATGAATATTAAACAATCAATTATCGCGGGTTTAGTGGCATTTTTAATATCTATCGGTATTAATACCTATGTGGGTTACTCAGCGACAGTACAAATGTCAAACATGCTAACCTACATCACAGGTCCGGCTTGGAATACGGCCGATGGTGCCATGGAGGGGCAGATAGAGCTTGAAAAACAAATTATTGTTATTAACCGTTTACAACAAAAACAAATTGATCCAGCCGCAGCTCGAACTGAAATGGATGCCGCCATTGAAGCCGCAGAAGAAGCCTTAGGGCGAATGAAATCACAAAACTTGATAGAGCCTCAGCAAGTTAACTCATTAAACCATCGTTTAGAGAGTTTTAATCATATCCGCGAAGTCATATTTTCAGCCTTGCAAAGCGGAGATGTACCAGAAAATGATATTAAACAATTTAATCAACAAATAAGTGAACTGTTAGCATTTATAACCAGTTTAGAGGAAGCTGCTGATAGTAAGGTAGAGGGGGAATCTAGCCAAATTGATTCCATTGTTACCAGTGCAAACACAAAGTTAATATTAGGTTTTATCGCCTCAGTGCTTGTCGCTGTATTTGTGTATTTCATGGCGCTCAAATTAATATTGACCCCGATAGCGGTAGTAACTGATAAGTTGGCTGATTTAAGCATAGGGTCTGGCGATTTAACAGTGCGATTACCCAATGCCAATGCAGAAACTGAAGTTGGACGCTTAGCTGACGCATTTAATGGGTTTATACAAAAATTACAAGCCTTGATTAGTAAAGTCCAACTCAGTAATCACTCTCTCATCACCGCTAGCACGCAAATAAGCCAGTCCATTACCACAAGTTCACAGGTTGCTGGCGCACAGTTACAAGAAATAACTCAAGTTGCAGATGCAGTAGAAAAAATTTCTCACTCCCTCAATCAAGTAGGTGACTCCGCCGAGGGTGCAAATAAAGCCTCTGAACAAGCAGTCTCAAGCACTTATACAGGTAATCAGATTGTCGTTTTGGCTCAACAAGGAGTCGCTCTCGTTGCCAGTGAGGTAGATAAAGCCTCACAAGTCATTTCAAGTTTGGTTGCCGACAGTCAAAATATCAGCGCCATGTTAGATGTTATTCGAAGTATCGCAGAGCAAACCAACTTGCTAGCACTCAATGCAGCTATTGAAGCCGCGCGTGCAGGAGAAACTGGGCGCGGTTTTGCCGTAGTCGCGGACGAAGTTCGCAACCTTGCATCGAGGACACAGGAATCCACCAAATCCATTGAAATCATCATCACGAATTTATCTTCCGGTTCAGCTAAAGCTGTAGATGTAATGAATAGTGCACAGAAGCAAGCGTTAATGATAAAAGAACGGATCGGAGAAACTTCTGATGCGTTTGCAGATATCATCCGCGTTGTTGATCAAATAAAAATCATGAATGGAGATATTGCCCGCGCTTCAGAAGATGAAAAACAAGAGATGGCACATATAACTTACAGCATTTCAAATATTCTAAAACAAGCCAAAATAAATCAGCAAGCGGGAGAGTTAGCACAAACATCACAGCAACATCTGGAAGAACAAGTGGAGATGATTGAGGGGTTACTAAAGCAATTTAGAACCTAAAGTTACTGCGCTCTAGGAATAAAAAATAGCGATAAACATTATGAGTCTATCGCTATTTTATTGTCTTGTAATTCCTGCGTGCTAATCGAACAAAAACACGCTTAAATGCAGCTCATCTAAATCGTCCTAAGCCACAGTATTCAAGATGCGGCAATGGATTACTTAACGATTTCCATCTCAGCTAATAAATTGTCGGCATGATCTAAATACTTCATTACCCACAGCATATAACGGCTGTCGACATGAATAGAACGGTTAATCTCGTTATCAAATGCCCAACCGCCGATAATGCTTTCATACACACCGTCGAACAATAGGCCCACTAATTCAGCACGGCCGTTTAAGGTCGGTGAGCCAGAATTTCCGCCAGTAGTATCTAAAGTTGATAAAAAGTTTACTGGTACAGAATCTATTGATTTCATATAGAAATCACCATATTGCTTCTGCTTAATCAGCTCTAACTCTTTCTTCGGTGCATCGAATGGGTCAACACCCGTGTCCTTTTGCACTATGCCTTCAAGGCGAGTGAATGGCACGGCCACTAAACCGTCTTTTGGCGAATAGCCTTTCACATGGCCAACTGTGACACGCAGGCTAGAGTTAGCATCGGCATACACAGGCTTACCCTGCTCAAGGTTATAGGCAATAATGGCATCCATATATTGCGGACGCACCTTCATTAGTTCACCCGCTAATTCTTTTTCTTTCTTTTCTTCGGCCATATCGGTGTCATACATAGCGACAGCGAATTGAATGAAAGGATCTTTAGAGGCTTTAAAATCGGCAACGGATTTGTCCATCCACGCCAGACGAACGTCTTTCTTACCTAACTCAGTTTTGGCGTACATTTTATCTAAGGTTTTCGAAAGCTTAGCTTCACTAAACTTTTTATCGATACCAAAGGCTTTATCCAATGCGGGTAGGCGCTGATCTTCTGGCAGTGCGGCGTAGCGTTTTAGCATGTCGAGCAATACCGCTTTATCAACGCTTGGCGCATAACGACGGTCAATACGCTCCATGCTGGCTTTTAGACGTGTCATATCACGATCTTGGAAGCCCGGTTCACGCTGCATATCTGGCAGTTGTTTCTCGTTCGCGAGGCGATATAAGCTGCGCGCCGTCGGCAACATAGTCGTGCTGCCTATGTAGCTTAAGATCATGTCACGCTCTTGATGCGTTTTGCCTTTGGCAATCAAGGCATCTAATTCCGCTAAGGTTTTACCGTATTTCGCTTCACGACTGCTGTCTTTGGCAATCCACGCCGCCAGCTTAGCTTCGAGGGCTTTACGGTCAGCCAACATGGTTGATTTGCCGTAAAACTCGATCATCGAAGTGAAGTTTTTCGCGTAATTAGCAAGGCCAGCAATTTGACTCTCGTACTTAATACGCTCGTCGCTGCCCTCTGGCGCGGTTTCTTTAATGATTTCAATAAAGCGTTCACGCAGCATTTTGCCTTCGGGATAAGCCCACTCAAACTCATTTTGAACTTCAGTGGCTGTGCGATATCTGTTGGTGCGACCTGGGTAGCCTGCAACCATCACAAAATCACCCTCACTCACGCCTTTAGCCGATACTTTTAAGAAACTTTTTGGCTCGTATGGCACGTTGTCAGCACTAAATTCTGCGGGTTTACCCGCTTTAGATACATAAGCACGGTAGAAAGAAAAATCGCCTGTGTGACGTGGCCACATCCAGTTGTCTACATCGCCGCCGTATTTACCCACGCTCGCGGCTGGGTTATAGACTAAACGCACATCACGGATTTCCAGTTGTTTAACCAGATAATATTCGAGACCACCGTGAAAGCTATACACTTGGCAACGGTAACCATCTTCTTTTTCACATTCAGCAACTAAGGCTTTCTCTTGGCTTTCAACGCCTTGATAGAAGGCGCTGCCCACTTTACCTTCAAGCCCGTTTTTAACTCGTTCAGTGACATTAGTGACATCTTCAGTCACATAGACACGTGAGCCAGGGGTCGCAGGTAATTCATCGGCGAAGGTCTTAGCTAAAAAACCATCCTGCAGCAGATTTTTCTCAGGAGTGGAGTTGTATTGAATCGCCCCATAGGCACAGTGATGGTTAGTCACGACTAGGCCCTTTGGCGATACAAATGATGCAGTGCAACCGCCGAGACTTATCACAGCATTCATCGGGAATTCGGTGAGTTTAGAAATCGATTTTGCATCAATTTCAAGGCCTTTTGCTTTTAGCTCATCAGCCATAGCAGGCAGTTGATGAGGCTGCCACATACCTTCGTCAGCCTGTGCGCCAAAACTAGCGGCCACGGCAACTGTGAGTAACCATTTTTTCATTGTGTTAAGTCCGTTTTATGTGAATGAAGCCACGCGCAAGCTGGGCCATTTTCTCGTTTTAATAGCATTGTTTTAATTTTAAATAACTGTGCTAAAACCCAGCATCACTCGCTTTAAAACCTAAAAAGCAAAAAGTCAGGCCGGGGCCTGACTTTATCACATGCGACACTCTCTATAACAGACTCTGAAAAACTCGCTTACAAAGCAAATACATTTAATCAAAGTTACTCAGCCGCGTTCGCTAAAAAGCCCCACCTATCACAATGAATTAGATCCCAACAAATAGTTGGGCACCCACAATCACTGCACCTAACAAACCAGCAATGACTAATGCAACAGAGCCGCCAGACACTTGATAACCTCCCAGCTGCGACTGACGTTGACGCAGTGCCATAACAATTGGCAAGAAGATGATCATCACGACCAATGGTACGGCCGCAAATCCCAGTACCGCCACAAAGCCTTCAGGCAAATACAAGGCACACAAGACAGGCGGAATAAAGGTCAGTAACCAAGTTTGAATACGGCCGGCAAACGTTTCTTTGGCACGAGTTAATTCGGCGATAAAGTCATATAAACTTAAGGTCACACCGAGGAATGAGGTCACTAAGGCTAAATCAGCGAATAATGAAATACATTTGCTGATCCAAGGCGTATGAGCAATATCCTGCAATGCCGTGACGAGTGAAGGTAGTGAACCTTCAAAACTATTCACCTCATATCCGCCTACTGTGCCTAAAGTCACCAATAACCACAGAACATAACAAGCAAGTGGGATAGTCGAACCGATTAACAACACCTTACGCAGTGATACCGCATCACCATCGAGATAACGCACTAAAGTAGCGATACAGACGTGGAAACCAAACGAAGTAAACACCACGGGAATTGCCGCCATCCAATTGCTGGCCATAGACTCGGCAATCGCGCCAGTTGCCATGCTAGCAATACTGACTTCGGGCAATAAAAATAATACCACCACCACGAGCAATAGAATCATTAACGAAAATAGGAAACGTGAAACTTTATCGACCCAAGCAACACCTAGCGCCGCAAAGCCACCGAGCACCAGTGTAAATAACAACACTGCGACTTGATTATCGAGCACGATATCGAACATGTTCTTCGCTTTAAGCACTAATAACGAAGAGCCGCCGGTGAGATAAGCCGCGGTCAAGGCAAATAATAAACTCAGGAAAGAAGCACCTTGAATTATTTGACCTTTTTTACCCAGTAACTTACCCGTAATAGCATGCACGTTATCCCCCACGCCAGTGCGTAAGTTAATTTCGAGCATAAGTAATGAGGTATAGGCGGACACGCCCCAAATAACGACGAGTAACACTAAAGCAGGGATAATACCTAAAGCCGCTGTGGCTAAAGGTAACGCTAACATACCTGCGCCAATGGCCGTCCCGGCAACGATGGCGATCGAGCCTAACATTTTTGAATTCACACAATAGTCCTGTTCAATAATTAATTATTATTTTATTTGAGTAAGATTTGAACCGATAAAGCCTTGCGTCTTAAATCGAAATAAGCGACACATCACTTAAAGCATCCAATCAGATCTCGACCTAGCAGATCAATTGGCCCCAATAGCTTTTGAATGTTTCAACCCAGTAGCCATTGAGGCTAACTAAATCGATTATTGAAAAATGGCATGACTTTCAATTGTGATAGCCCAAATTAATGTACCGATATAAGCATCGATTAAATAGATAGTTTGGGACATTAACAGAGCCAAACCCAGTGGGCAAGCCAGTTGTGAACAAAGAAGGGTAGCAAACGGTACGGTAACAACTTAATAGCGCTGTGATAAACGAAAATATACAAGCCAACAAAATCGCTACCTTTGTTGAGAATACCTGTAATCTTGTATTAGGCTCGAATCAAAATAAAGCCGGTCTTTTTCCATCCGATGCAGACAAAAAGGGCTTAAACACAGTGAATATGTTTAAGCCCAATCACATCATGTTGAGAATTGATTAGCTCAAAAAGTTAATTTACAGCTCAGTCCACGCCATAGCCCAAGAAGCGCCAACACCTGGCTCAAATCCTGTGGCAGAAGCCGACCACTGCACGCAATAGCCGCTATAAGGGAATGGCTTACATTGATACACTTTGCCATTTTTAGGCTGTAACACTGTAGTACCTGCAACGTAACCTTTCACGCCTGCTGGGAATACAAAATCAGCTTCTGGTGCAGGAGCTTGATCCTTTAAGAAGAGATCAAAGTTCTGCTGAATAACATCACCTTGTTTAGGCTCAGCTTTTACCTGCAAATGATAATGCCCAGCTTTAGGCTCAACAACGTCTAACACTAAACTAGCACTGGTATTGTTAACAGTTTGGCTCACAAAACCTGACGCGGTGCCATCATGGCTAAACAAATACGCTGACACTAGCATCTCGGCGTTACTGCTCACATCAAAGCTGACCTTCGCCGCACCGTCGATAATTTGATAATCGTCAGCAAGTGAAGTGACTTCTAGGCTGTTGCCCGGAGCAGGTGCTAAATCAAATCCCACTTCGACACGCTCAATACCTGAGTTTTTCGCTGTAAAAATGTCGTTTTTGCCATACACAGGCTCAATCACACCCGATGCATTTTTTTGTCCCGCTTTTAACTGGGACTGCTGGGCATTAATCGCGCTTGCTAATAGGAAAGGCCAATTTTGTTTATCACCTTGAGTCGCATCGCTAATGGTAATGACTGTTTGCTTAGCCGCTTGCTCACCATTGGCGTCAAACACCCGGGTCATCACTTTATCGCCTGCTTTTAGATCGAGTGACGGATTGATATCCCCCACATCTTGCCATTCACTCGGCACAACAGGACCCGAGCCCAAGTTCACATCGATAGCATTGTAGAAACTATTCGTCGTATCTCCCACTTCCCACACGGCCAAGATCACTTGATAACCACTGCGACCTTCTGGCACGTAGCAGTCATGGGTCACTAACTTAGGCGGCTGTTCCATACCACCATCAACTACGCAAAAGGGTGCTAAGTCAAAGCTCGCTCGACTCAAAGCTTGGTTTGGGTTCCAATCTTGGCGAGTTAAATAGTAACGCCAATTACGGGTGACATGGTTTGCTGTGAACTGCCAACTGAACTTATTCCAGCCCGCTTTAATATCCGTCTTTGCCCAACGGCTCGGACTTTGTTCATCCAAAGGTGAAAAAGCACCATTGCCAGCACTCGCCAATTTGCCATCAGCAGGACCTGATTCAGGAAAACCCGATGGCCCCTCAACACTTTGCGGCTCCCATTGCACCGCACCACAATTGGCATTTTTACCTGTTTTACAGGCATATGAACGCGATTCAGGTGCCACAACATAACCGTGCGCCTGCGCAGAGATACTCACAAACGCATTCGTCGCCATTACTGCCGCGGCCAATAAACTCAATTTAGAAATAGGGGAAAAAACAGTAGGATTTGCCACTTTAATGCACTCCATTGATTGCCTATCATCCTAAACATAATGATAGGCTTAGATATAAAAGTGGTATTTGGGCAAACAACAGCATTAAACAGCAGTCGTTTATCTTTCACAGAAATCGAATTCTGCGGCAACTCCGCTATCTTAGTTCACTAAAAAATCCATTTACAACCTTAGACCGGAAGCTTTGCGTCCTAACTTTTCAATTAGTTTGCCAAATACAGTCGTTATCATTGAGTCACTACGAGTTAACAGTATGTAACTAAGTAGAAATGACTTGGCTAAATTAGCAACAAAAGACAACGTTGTCAAAAAATAATTCATTTATATTCATTAAGTTACAGAATGTGAATCGGTATTTTTCTGACACCCGTCAAACATTTATCAGCACCTACTGTTATAAACTCGTGCTTGAAACTAAATCTTACCTAGGTATAATGCCCACCTCGCTTCGGGGGAGTAGCTAACTGGATTTCGAACCATCGTCATCTAGGGTGAACATCAACATACTTGGCAACATGCCATGGTGTTCACAGCAAATCATAGATTTGCCCAGCAAGACCTGAGCACAATTACCGCACCTAGGGGTGGACGGTTTATTGTGCTTATGTCATAACCACCCCTAAAGGATCACACTTGGAAGCCCTACTTGCCTCAACCTTTACGGTTGCTATCGCCGAAATTGGTGATAAAACTCAATTACTTGCACTAATCCTCGCCGCAAGATTTAAAAATAAAACCGCCATTATTTTAGGTATTTTGCTGTCGACATTATTTAACCATTTTGCCGCCGCTTGGATTGGTCAATGGGCCATTAACTGGGTAAGCCCAGATCTTGCACGTTATTTAGTGGCTGCGTCCTTCTTCGCGATCGCTCTTTGGGTGTTAATCCCAGATAAAGTCGATGCAGAAGAGAGCCGTTTCTATAAAATGGGCCCCTTTCTCGCTACCTTTATCCTGTTTTTTATCGCCGAAATGGGGGATAAAACGCAAATCGCAACTGTGGTATTAGCCGCAAAATACGATTCATTAACTATGGTGGTTGCAGGCACAACCTTAGGCATGCTGCTTGCTAACGTACCCGTAGTGATCGCAGGCCACTTCAGCGCCGAAAAATTACCTATGTTGTGGATACACCGTGGCTGCGCGGTATTGTTCGCACTCTTAGGCGTAGCAACACTGTTCTTCTAAGAATCGAGGCTGTGGTTTTGCTGCAGAATAAAATTTCTTCACGCAATATTTTATTCTTTTAAACCTAACCGTTTTGCAAGTCGGTGCAAATTACCTGTATCGATTTGCAATATTCTTGCACACGCAGCCCAATTTTGTTGATTCGCGGCTAAAACTTGACGAATAAGTTGACGCTGATATCTCTCAGTCGCCGCCTTAAGCCCCAGTATAACACTGGAATTATCTTGCGATTGTCGCTCACGACAGGCCGACTCAGACCTAAATGCTAATTCACTGGCTGGCGTTGCGGCATCTGATGGCCTATCTTCGTCGACTGTTCTGTGTGCTTGATTCATCAAAGAATCGAGCTGAAAATGTTTATCACTTAAGCTGATGTAAGCCGTTTTTAGCTCGGCTTTCGCCAACACCGCAGCCCTGTGTATCGCATGCTCTAGCTCACGCACATTACCCGGCCATGTGTATTGCTCTAATAACTGCTGCGCTGCGGGTGTGATATTGATATGGGTGAGTCCTAACTTCGCTTTACAACGTTCAAGAAAAAAACCTGTCAGCATAACAATATCTTGCCCACGCTCTCTTAATGGTGCTACGTGGATAGGAAATACGCTCAACCTATGGTAAAGATCGAAACGAAAGCGCCCTTCCGTTGCCTCTTGGTGCAGAATTCGATTAGTGGCAGCAATAATCCGAGTATTAACTTTTAGGCTCTTATCACTGCCCACTCGCTGTAATTCACCGTATTGTAAAACCCTCAATAACTTAGCTTGCAGCCCCAAGGGAAGCTCCCCGATTTCATCTAAAAACAAGGTCCCCTTGTCAGCGAGTTCAAACTTGCCTTGCCTATGACTGATTGCCCCCGTAAATGCCCCTTTTACATGCCCAAATAACTCGCTTTCGGCGACGGACTCAGGCAATGCAGCGCAGTTTAAATAGATAAGTGATTTATCGGCTCTGGTCGATTGATTATGTATCGCCGCGGCCACTAACTCCTTACCCACGCCAGTTTCGCCAGTAATTAATACCGATAAATCAGTGCCTGCCACGGCACTTATCTGCTGCTTTAGCGATTGGATCTGTGTGGATTGCCCTATGATCTCCTGCTGACTAGCAGGACGATTGAGCACCTCAGTTCCATTGGAAACTTCAACAACTTGGGATTCTAGCTGTTGCATCAATAACGCAGTATTAAGACTGGCTGCGGCCAGTGCGCTGATCACACGCAACTCGCTATCACTAAAACCATCAAACTGATGAGGGTTGAAACCATCAATGGTGAGCGCCCCAATTAAGCGATCGTTCGCGATTAGTGGTAAACCAATGCAAGCATGTACATGTAAGTTCGCACTATGATGTGGAATTAAACCATCATACGGATCGGGAAGTTCACTGTCGGCTGGGAAACGAACAACATCGCCAGCACGGGCGATAGCCTCTAATCTCGGATGTTCACTAATTTGAAAACGCCGCCCTAACACTTCGGCAAAGAGCCCATCTATCGCCAAGGGGACAAATTGCTGCTCCCGAAATGCCAATAATGCCGCAGCATCACAATTGACACGCCGCCTGACCACTGCCAACAAACGCTCAAATCTGTCTTGCGTCGACACGCCGACAGTTAAATCTAAGGCTAACTGAGTTAAATCAGCATGGGCACTCATAGCACATCCACAGTCAAATAAAGTCATATTGACAACAGTGTAATGTCAATTTGACCAATATCAAATTGTCATTATGACACCAATAAGTGATTCCAAATGTTGAAATACGTTAATGCCAATAAAAATCAACACGTTAGAATGTTGGCATAGTGAGTGCAATAAGATATTTAACTAAATAAGCAAGATTTACGTAGCGCATTCATTATTAATTATCACAGGTGTATTTATGACTATTCATGTAAAAAACAATATCCACTGGGTGGGTCAACGCGATTGGGAAGTGCAAGATTTTCATGGTACTGAGTACAAGATAACTAAAGGCACAAGCTACAATAGCTACCTTATCCGTGAAGAAAAAACCGTGTTAATTGATACAGTTGATCATCGTTTTAGCCAGCAATTCTTACAAAATCTTGAAGCTGAAATTAATTTAACCGACATAGACTATATTGTGATGAACCATGCAGAGGAAGACCACTCAGGCGCCCTGACTGCATTAATGGCCAAAATTCCTAACACTCCAATTTACTGCAGTGAAAATGCGGTCGACTCCATTGTAGGACATCACCACCACCCAGAATGGAATTTCATTACCGTAAAGACAGGGGATAGTTTAGCGATAGGCAATGGTAAGCAACTGATATTTATCGAAGCACCTATGTTACATTGGCCAGATAGCATGATGACATACCTCACCGAAGATGCGGTTTTATTCAGTAACGATGCCTTTGGCCAACACTATTGCGACGAACATTTATTCAATGATGAGGTTGATCAAAATGAATTAATGGAGCAATGCCTACGGTACTACTCAAACATTTTAACGCCCTTTAGCAGCCTAGTGACGGCTAAAATTCACGAAGTATTAAGCTTTAATTTACCTGTAGATATGATCGCAACTTCACACGGCATTGTGTGGCGTGATAATCCTGCCCAAATTATTCACCAATATTTAGCTTGGGCCGACGCTTATCAAGAAGACCGCATCACGATTTTCTACGACTCTATGTCCAATAATACTCGAATGATGGCCGACGGTATTGCTCAAGGTATTCATGATGTTGACCCCAATGTAGCAGTAAAAGTGTATAACGTCGCACGTCATGATAAAAACGAAATCCTTGCACAGGCATTTAGGTCAAAAGGTATTTTAGTCGGCTCATCCACAATGAATAATGTGATGATGCCTAAAATTGCCGCCATGCTTGAAGAAATTACGGGCCTGCGTTTTCGCAATAAAAAGGCGGCAGCTTTTGGTAGTTATGGCTGGAATGGCGGCGCAGTCGATAGAATTCACACTCGTTTGATGGATGCTGGTTTTGAAACCTCGGTGGGATTAAAAGTCAAATGGCGTCCCGATCGAGATGCGATGCAAGAATGCCGTCAGCACGGCCAGCGAATCGCGCGAGAATGGGCATTGCGTCCCCTCGATAGCGCGAATAGTCGCTCTATCATTAATCAAGTCATGTCAAAGCCTAGCCAAGCCACCACAGCCAGTCAAATAGCTGAAAATACTGCTACTAATAACGTCCCTATGACTGCACCTATTGCAACAAAAGCGTGCGAATTAAATGATACACAATCAATGATTTGCACCGTTTGCCAATGGGTTTACGACCCTGAAAAAGGAGAACCTAATCAAGATGTCATTGCTGGCACACCTTGGACTCAAGTGGCCGAAGACTTCCTCTGTCCCGAATGTGGCCTAGGTAAAAGCGTTTTCGCTGTCATAAAAAATGAGGTGACTAATGTCTAAACCTATCGTCATTATCGGCAGTGGATTCGCGGCATATCAGCTAGTCAAAACACTGCGACGTTTAAACCGCGAACAACCGATTACAGTTATCACAGCCGACTCTGGTGACGAATACCATAAACCAGATTTAAGCCATGTGTTTAGCCTTAAAAAAATGGCGTCAGACCTCATAAAATTGACCGCGACTGAATTTGCACATGAGCAACAAATTGATGTAATAAATCACTGTGAAGTCATAAAAATAGATAAAGTTCGTCAGGTAGTCTGTTGCCATCAAGGACGCGAAATTGCGTACAAAAAATTAGTGCTTGCCACGGGTGCACGGCCCTTTATTCCACCTATAGAGGGCGATGGCGTCGATATCATCCACACAGTTAACAGCTTAATGGAATATCAGGCCTGCGAAGCAGACATCCATGGCGCGAGGAGAGTACTGGTTATCGGTGCTGGTTTGGTCGGAGTTGAACTGGCAATGGACTTAGCAACTGCAGGTAAGCAAGTGTTTTTGGTCGATCCACAAGCGAGCTTAATGCCGAATATGCTACCCGAAATGTTAAACCACAAACTGACCGCTGTACTAAAGCAGCATAACGTCACAGTGCAATTGCAAACCCGAGTCAGCCAACTGCAACACCAAGATGGCAGTATCTCTGTGTGCCTAGATAATGACCAGCGGTTTATTTGTGATGCGGTTATCTGTGCAGCGGGACTTCTCCCTAACAGTCAACTTGCCCAGCATGCAGGGCTAGAGGTCAATAAAGGTATCGTCGTTAACGAATGCTTACAAACCAACGATGCCCATATTTATGCGCTAGGTGACTGCGCCCAAATCAACGGCCAAAATAGGGCCTATTTGCAACCTGCGTTACTGAGCGCCAATGCGCTGGCGAACACATTACTGAACCAACCGACAGCAGTGAATTTTCCCGCCATGCTCATTAAAGTGAAAACGCCACTGTTACCTATACAGCTCAGCGGTATAACAGTGAATGGCGTCCATCGCTGGCAAGTCGATATTGATGCTCAAGGAAGCTGTATTAAAGCATTCGACGTGGATGAAAAATTTATAGGATTTATCGTAACCGAGGATAAAATGCAGCAAGCATTTGGATTGTTAAAGCAGCTAAATAGCCCTAACGCGGCACTCATTGCAGCCTAAGAGCACATTAACGAGAATGTTAATATTGTTGTCGCTGATAATAAAAACTGAGTAGAGGCTTTCTACTCAGTTTTATCGTTTCTACTATTTAACCTGAACTCGGGATAAGAAATGTTGAACTAATAGCCCTCCAAGTGATCGGATCTTTCGACCAAGAGAAACCCC